>JBDNID010000127.1:0-5870 GCA_041688475.1 Aquiluna sp. | reverse complement strand
GGAGTCACGGCGGCAGCCTGGCGCACATCCGCCGGAGCCGCAGCAAGAGTTCCAGTTGCTTTAGCTTCGAACTTGAATCAGGCAATCAAAGAATATAAACAGCGTGGCCTATTTGTTATTGGTCTTGACGGCGGCGGCGAAGTCTCTATGCCCGAGTTCACTTTGGCCGACCAGCCAATTCTTCTGGTTGTGGGCTCTGAAGGTAAGGGGCTATCGCGATTGGTGCAGGAAAACTGCGATCAGGTGGTTTCGATTCCCATCGGTGGCGCGACAGAGTCTCTAAATGCCGGGATTGCTGCTAGCGTGGCGCTCTACCAAATCTCAACTATGCGCTCGAGGCTGAGCTAGACCTTATCTCGCCAATCGCCCTCTTCATCGTCTTCCGAGACGACAATCAAACCGGATGGCACCGGGTCGGCAAGCATGATTGCTTCGGTGGTTTGCATTCCACCTAAGAGAGCTTCTTCATCCGGTCTATTCGACAGCACCTCTAAGACATAGCTTCTAACCGCGTCCACCATAGGAACGTCGCGCCCAGCATTTTCTGAGGCATACCAGCGGTGTTCCAGGATTTCGTGGAAGATCTCTGCCGGCTCGAGCTTGCCGGTGTATTGCATGGGCACGGCCCTGATGACGGGTTCAAAAACATCGCTCAACCACTCGTGGGCTAGTACCTCTTCGTCTGCTCCAGTTCGGGCGTGAGAAAGCCGATACTCATCGATATCGTTCAACAGTCTTCTGGCCTGGTTTTCCTCAACATCTAAGCCAGTTAGCAGTATGAGCCTTCTAGCGTGGTGACCGGCGTCAACGACCTTTGGCTGAATCCTCACCGTTGCTCCATCGGGGCTTTGATCCATGGTGAGTTCCTCTATGTCGAAACCCAAATCATTGAGTTGCTGCACTCGCCTGGAGATTCTCCAGCGCTCAGAAGCGAGGATGGTTTGAGTCTCAGTGAGCTCTTTCCAAAGTTCGTGGTATTTATCGACTATTCGTTGGCTAATTTTTCCAGGGTCAATCTCAACCGCTTTTCCAGAGGCCAGCAGATCCATCAACTCGCCGGCAATATTTATTCGAGCAATCTCAAGATCATTTTCGCGCTGACCGTTTGAAAGTCGTGAGTCGTAGAGCTGTCCAGTTTCGGCATCAACCAAATAGGCGGCAAACTTGCCCGCATCCCTTCTAAATAGGGTATTCGAAAGCGAGACGTCACCCCAAAAGAAGCCAACCAGATGAAGGCGCACTAATAAAAGCGCTAAGGCGTCGACCAGCCTTTTGGCCGTTTGCTCCCTCAGGCCCTGCGACCACATTGCTCGATACGGCAGTGAGAATTTCAAATGCCTTGTGATTAGAACGGCTGGCAGCTCTTCATCGTTTTCATCGGTTCGGTTATTTATTATGGCGAAGGCCTCAACGCAAGGAATATCCAACTTCTCGAGTTTGCGCAGCATGTCATATTCGCGCTTAGCCAGGTCGAACAGGGTCTCTTTGATAGCTACCACGTGGTCACTAAGATGAGCGAAGCGAACCGTGTGTCGGGAAAGACCTTTGGGCAGCGCCGCAATGTTCTCTTTGGGCCAATCCTCCAAGGGCAAATGCCACGGCAGATCCAGCAGTGCTGGTTCCGCCGTGGCAGCCGTAATGTTTAGTTGAGAGGACATGCCTAGTTGAGGCGCAAGCCACTTTCTACATCAAATAGGTGAACTGCTTCTGAATCAGAGGCGGTTAGGTGAATCTTGTCGCCGGCCATCGGGTGATCGATTGCGTGAACTCGGATAACCACGTTTTGCTCCGCACCATCAAGTTGCGCGCGACCGTATAAGAAGCCGTCAGATCCCAGTTCCTCAACCACATCAACCTCAACCTCGAGCCCGTGCTCCGAGACGGTTAGCTTCTCTGGTCGAATACCAACTGTGACTCTTGAGCCAGTTGCCTTCGACAGAATATCTTTCGAAATTGGAAGAACTGCATCGCCGAATTTCACTCCGCCATCAACAATCTCGAGCTGCACCAGGTTCATTGCTGGTGAGCCAATGAACCCAGCAACAAATACATTTAGCGGGCGGTCGTAAAGTTTACGAGGGGTGTCTACTTGCTGAAGTAAGCCATCTTTCAAAACAGCTACCCGGTCACCCATGGTCATGGCTTCAACCTGGTCGTGGGTCACATAAACGGTAGTCACTCCCAGGCGGCGCTGGAGTGACGCGATCTGGGTGCGAGTCTGAACGCGGAGCTTGGCGTCTAGGTTCGAAAGTGGTTCGTCCATCAAGAAAACCTGTGGCTTGCGAACAATTGCGCGCCCCATGGCTACGCGCTGGCGCTGACCACCTGAAAGAGCTTTTGGTTTGCGGTTTAGATATGGCTCTAGGTCCAAAAGCTTGGCTGCGTCTAGAACGCGCTCTGCGCGTTCTTCTTTGCTAACACCGGCAATTTTCAGGGCAAATCCCATGTTCTCTGCAACGGTCATGTGAGGGTATAGGGCGTAGTTTTGGAAAACCATCGCGATGTCGCGGTCTTTGGGTGGAACATCAGTTACTTCGCGCTCACCGATGAAGATGCCGCCGCCGTTGACCTCTTCGAGCCCTGCCAGCATGCGCAGCGAGGTGGACTTTCCGCAACCGGATGGGCCGACCAAAACCAAAAACTCGCCGTCTTTGACCTCTAGGTTGAGCTTGTCAACCGCGGGCTTGGTGCCACCGGGGTAGATTCTGGTTGCGTCTCTGAATGATACTGATGCCATTTTTAGCTCCTTCACCGGCAGGTACGTGCCGAACGATCCGTTGTGACAGGTATCTGACAACTGTCAGTTCCATAAGTATAAAACCCGAATTAGAATGAGCGCACCTTAGAAACCAAGCTGATACCAAATGAATAAGGAAATAAAATGACCTCCAACCAAAAGCCAACGCGTTCCGAACAGCGTGAGGAAGCCAGAGCAAGGGCCAAAACGCTTCGTGAGCAAAACGCCAAAAAAGAAAAGCGCAACAAGCTTTTGGTGCAACTATCTGTGGTGGTGGTGGCCCTTGGCCTTGTTGGTGGTGTCGGCGCAGTGATTGCGATTGATTCGGCAAACCAGGCCGATGCGCCAGTAGTTGGAGAGACCCCTGCGAATCTCACCGCCATGGGTGGTCTAAAAATTGGTGTTGGACTGCAGGCCTTCACTGCAGATAAGACTCCGACTCCGGATTCCACCGACCCAATCCCAGAGATTGTGGTTTACGTTGACTACCAGTGTCCGGTCTGCCAGGCATTTGATGTGCCGAATGAATCCCAACTTCGCTCCTGGGTCGACACGGGGGTTGCCACCCTCGAGATTCGCCCAATATCCTTTTTGGATCGAGCCTCTTTGAATAACTACTCCTCGAGGGCGACCAATGCCGCAATGTGCATTGCAAATTTTAAGCCGGACTCCTTCTTCGACTACAACGGCATTTTGATGGTCAATCAGCCTGTCGAGCAGACCGAGGGGCCAAGCGATGACGATCTGTTCGGCTTTGCCGAGGATGCCGGAGCGGGAACCGAAGAGGTAAAGGGTTGCATTCAGGCCAAGAGCTTTGGGGACTACATAGAACAGCACACTCAGCGGGTCTTGAATAATCCTCAAGACGGCATCAGTGTCTCGGGAACTCCAACTATCTTGGTCAACGGTAAGCAGTACACCTGGGCCACCGGAGAAGAGCTCGTGAGTCCAGAGAACTTCGCTCAGTTCGTACAGTCGGCTTCCGCCGAGTAATGGACTCCTAGCTGTGACCTCAATGGTCACAGCTAGCTAATCGTTTTGTTGATTTCCAAGCGCATCTCAAAGGCGTGCCTCGCCGACGCAACTGGTGTTTCGCATCCGTTTTGGGTAAAAAGCCGCCTCCCTCGGAGTCTAAATCTCTCTGCTTTCCAACCCATCTACTAGTCCGGCTGCTAGGGCCAAAGTTGCATAAACCTGACAAGACTTAATCTTCAATCTGCTCCCAAGTGTTGTTCAAGGCTAGTTTCGCGAGGCGGCAAAGCGTGCCGAAGGTGATGCCCCCTAGCGCTAGGTTGAGCCATGGGCTAAACAACTAGAAGAGGCGGCTAAGCATGGAATTTGATTTTAAGGGTGGAGCAGCAACCTATTGGGGAACAGCACTTTTGGGAGCGCTCATAACAATATTGTCCCTTGGCTTTTTGTACCCATTCGCATTGGTGTTGAATGAGCGTTGGCGAGCCAAGCACTCTTTTATTGGCGGACGCCAACTTGAATTTGCCGGTTCGGCTTGGGGCTTATTGGGCAGGTGGATTATTTGGCTAATACTGATTGTCGTGACTTTCGGAATCTATTCATTTTGGGTAATTCCTAGACTGCAGAAGTGGAAGTGGGAGTTCACAAATTTCGCAGCAAAATAGCCCTCTGTCACCAAGGGCGAGAACCTCGAGGGGCCGGCGGTAGTCTTATTACTCTGATGTGTCTTCTTCGGAAGCCACCGGCTCAGAAAAACCACATGGCAATGGCGCCACCCGTATCAACGTAGGACCCAAGGAGCTATTCCGTGCACAGCAATCTTGTTGCCATTTTCGAGTCAGTGGTGAAACGAAATCCCGGCGAAAATGAATTTCACCAAGCCGTCAAAGAGATGTTCGACACACTCTCCAATGTTTTAGATCGCCACCCTGAATTCGCCAGGCTGTCTGTTGTAGAGCGCATCTGTGAACCGGAAAGACAAATCATTTTCCGAGTGCCATGGATGGATGATTCCGGGAAAGTTCATGTTAATCGTGGTTTCAGAGTTGAGTTCAACTCGGTGCTTGGTCCCTATAAGGGTGGTTTGCGTTTTCACCCGAGTGTGACCTTGGACACTGTGAAATTCTTAGGCTTTGAGCAAATTTTTAAAAATGCCCTCACCGGCTTACCAATCGGTGGCGGTAAAGGTGGCAGTGATTTCGATCCAAAGGGTCGCTCTGATGCAGAGATTATGCGTTTTTGTCAGTCATTTATGACCGAGCTCTATCGCCACTTGGGTGAATATACTGACGTGCCTGCCGGCGATATCGGCGTTGGCACTCGCGAGATTGGTTACATGTTTGGCCAATATAAGCGCATCACCAATCGCTATGAGGCAGGGGTTTTCACTGGCAAAGGGCTTGAGTGGGGAGGGGCAAGGGTTCGTAAAGAGTCCACTGGTTTTGGTGTTGCAATCTTCACCAATGAAATGCTCAAGACCGAGGGAGATTCACTTCAGGATAAAAGGGTCATAGTTTCCGGATCTGGAAACGTTGCGCTCTACGTCATCAAGAAGATCCACCAGCTAGGAGGTGTTGTAGTTGCCTGCTCAGACTCGGCTGGTTCGGTTTACGACAAAGACGGTTTGGATCTTGAATTATTGGTTCAAATGAAGGAAGTTGATCGGCTGCGGATAGCTGATTATTCGAAAAAGCGTGGCGACGCCTCCGAATATCATGCCGGTAAGAGCGTTTGGGAGTTGGCGGAAACCGCTAACGCCCAGGTTGCGCTTCCCTGCGCCACTCAAAATGAGTTGCACGAAAAAGATGCAAAGCTATTGGTGGCTAACGGCCTAATCGCCGTCACAGAGGGCGCCAATATGCCCACCACCCCCGATGCTATTCGAGTGTTCCAGCAAGCAAAAATCCTGTTTGCGCCTGGCAAGGCCGCAAACGCAGGCGGGGTTGCAACAAGCGCTCTCGAGATGCAGCAAAATGCCTCGAGGCAATCTTGGTCTTATGAAGAAACCGAGATGAGGCTCGAGGAGATTATGCGTGGGATCCACGAGACTTGCGTGACCACTGCGGCAGAATGCGGTTCACCCGGAGACTACGTGCTTGGAGCTAATGTTGCAGGATTTGAAAGAGTGGCTCGGGCAATGTTGGCTATGGGTGTGATTTAG
>JBDNID010000126.1:0-4898 GCA_041688475.1 Aquiluna sp. | reverse complement strand
TAGATTTCTGGCATGAAGACCGCTAGCTCTTATTGGCCTCGGAGTTGTTCTTACTAAAGCCCATAGCTTTGGCGTCTAGCCTCAAGGTCAGGGCCATGTGTGGGATCGTGAGCGCCCAAACCACAACTAATAAGAGCCACAATAGGTTTGCACCGAGATCAAAGTTTCCGGTGATACCCAAAACCAGTGTGAACCCAATCACTATTGCTAAGGCTGGAAGTCCTGCTGCAAGTGCCAACCAAAAGGCTTTGCGTGGCTGATGCTGTTCGTGCGCCCTAAGAGAGCTCGGAAGTTCTAGTGTGAGCCTGCCGGTGTGTCGAAGAGCGTGCCAAAAACCAAAATAAAAAGCGAACGCTACAAGCGGCGGTGCTATCAAACTAATGGCCAATAGTGCCGCCAGGTCAATCGCCTCAGCGCGTCGACCCTTGAAGAGCATTAGGGCAGTGACAAATAGGTTCAGGGCCACGACCACCCAGAAAAGCAGGTCGGTGATCGGGTCGGCCCAGCCGCTAAGGATTGGATTCACAGCCTCAAGTGCTTCGGTTGACCGCGAGTTCAATAACGGAATGAAAACTGGCGTGAACCCTGCGGCCAGGGCGAAAGAAACCTTTGGAAAGCCGGTTTTATTTGAGCGAGCATCCAGCTCTGAAATAAATGAGGCGTCTCCAATCCCAAAGTGAAGCGCGCTGATTAGGACGATGAGTTGAAAACCGAGCAGATTATTGGACAAAATGAACCAAATGCACAGGCCAGTAACCGCGAGATAGCCAATCAGAAAAAGTGCCATTTTGAAAAAATTGAACTTAGGAACGGTGATCAGGTGGTCAACCGCTCCATGCGGGATGCCTATTGCCAAGGCCGTGATGGCCAAAACCACCTGCCAAGAGATACTGTTTGGCAACAGAATATTCAGAGGGACTGAAATAATTACGCCAGCTAAAATGGCGAATCGGGAAAAGGTTCGAAGCTGAACCAATAGCCTTAGTTGAGACTCAAGCACGGGTCGATTCTAGTCTCGGGAGTAAATTGTTCGGACAGTGGTCCTACGCTGCAATGCTTATATTCGTTGTAGGAGCCTCCTGGTGGCTCGAGTTGGCATTCAAAATCCGGGTCTTAAGAAACCCAAAGCGGCTGTTTCTAACCATCGGATTGGTTTCACCCTGGTTTGTGATTTGGGATATTTACGCCACCGCGCAAGGACACTGGTTCTTTGATCGAAGCCTCACCCTGGGCATTTATGGGCCTTTCGGTTTACCGCTTGAAGAGTATCTATTTTTTGTCTTTATTCCAATCGCTGCGGTGCTGACCCTCGAAGGGGTCGAGTCGACGCTGCGAATATTCAAAAAACTAGCGGCTAGAAAGAAAGTTACCCCTTGAGCTACAGCGCATTGGCAATAATTTCCGCGGTGGTGGCATTATTTCTGGAAACCAGAATCATCAGGTCAGGAATATTCAAAAGGCCAAGCTTCTACATGGCCTATCTAATCGTGGTTTTCTTCCAGCTCCTCACAAACTCCTACCTGACCTCAAACGGCATAGTGACTTACTCCCCGGAGGTCATTTTTGGCCTGCGGGTTGCTGACGCTCCAGTAGAGGACCTGCTCTTTGGCTTTAGCCTTGTGATTCTAACTATGGCGGTCTGGGTTCGTTTATCAAGATCTGCCATCAAAACTCTAGAAATTACTATGTCCCCCGCAGAGGATAAGCAGCATGATTAGCCTATGGAAGATTTAGCAATCACGGCCGCCGGGCTATTTGGCGGTCTCATTTTTTTATCCGTGGTTGATGTGATTCTCGCGGTATTAGCCAGAAGGAAGGTCATCAAATTCTGGATTGCAATACTTATGAACACAGTGCTGGGATTGCTGGCAATTCTGGGCATAAGCGTAGCCTGGGCGGTCGGCATGGTGCCATTTATCGCAGTGGCTATTTCCTCGATTATTTTAACTTGGCCAGCGAGGCGAAAAAAATAGCCACGCGCATCCGATTGGCGCAACCAACTCAAACCCTTTAGTCTTTCGAACATGTCACCTTCGACCAAAATCACTCTAGAAACCAGCGGGCAAGTTTTGTTGATTGGCTTAAACCGCCCAGATAAGCTCAATGCCGCGGATCTTGAATTGCTGCAGTCTCTCTCAATGGCTTATGGACAGTTAGATAGCGACCCCAACCTGAGGGTCGGTCTGGTTCACGCCCACGGTGATCACTTCACCTCCGGTCTCGACCTAATGGATATCGGTCCGATGATGGCAAGTGGGCAACTGAACTTGGTTCCAGAGGGTGGCCTTGACCCCTGGGGGATTGCCACAAAGCAGGTATCCAAGCCTGTGGTTATGGCAATCCGTGGCACCTGCTACACACTCGGGGTCGAGCTGGCGCTGGTCTCAGATATTGTGGTGGCCGCCGATGATGCAAAATTTGCACAGCTCGAAGTATCTCGCGGAATCCTGCCTTTTGGTGGCGGTAGCTTTAGATTCCCCAAAGCGGCTGGTTGGTCTAACGCTATGCGTTACCTACTCACCGGAGATAGCTTTGGGGCTCAGGATGCTCATCGTTTTAACTTGGTGACCGAGGTTGTCAAAGTTGGCCAAGAACTCGATCGTGCTCTGGAGCTAGCAATTAAGATTGCCAACCAAGCCCCACTTGCAGTGCAGGCGACATTGGCATCGGCCCGGGCCGGGGATACCGCCCAGGAGAAGGCCCAGCTGATGATTAGATTGGGCAAACTAATGCAGTCGAATGATGTGAGGCGCGGCATGGAGGCCTTTATGACCAAGCAGCCCGCCAAGTTTGAGGGCAACTAGCTTTTGTGGATTAGCTGAAAAATTCGGAGCAGTTTTTTGTAGGTTAGCTACAATGCCTAAGGCGACCCATTTTGCCTTTTTGTCTTGACTCACGAAAATTCAGCATTGGCTAGCTTCGCAAGCGTTCTTGTGACTCACTTAGGGCATGGATATCAAGGCAGAGGTTCAATTAGACCAGGCTGAAATTGGCGAAATGATTCTTGGCCGTTGGGCCGAAGTTCGCCGCCACACCAGAAGCGTGATAACGCAAAACAAACTATTCAAAATAGAGGGCATGCCCTACGACAAACATCGTGAGCGGGTGATGGATCAGCTTCGGGTTCTCGGAAAGGCTGGTGCCACCCAGCGCGGCTTCCCTGACTCTGCGGGTAACAAGGGTGACCCCGGTGGCGGATTGGCTAGCTTTGAAGAACTCGTTTTCGCCGACCCTTCGTTACAAATTAAATACGGTGTCCAGATCGGGCTATTTAGCTCAGCGATTGGCTACTTGGGAACCGAGTATCACCTGAAAAACCTTCTGCCAGCAGCGGTCTCGCTGGAGGTCCCTGGCGCATTCGCCATGACCGAAACTGGCCACGGCTCCGATGTGGCATCGATTGGGACCACGGCCACCTACGACGTGAGTTCAAAAGAGTTCGTGATTCACACACCAGATCGTCATAGCTATAAGGATTACCTAGGAAACGCGGCACTGCATGGTGAAGCTGCGGTTGTCTTTGCTCAGCTTTATACCGATGGCGAGAATCAGGGTGTGCACGCTTTTTATGTGCCAATACGCAAAAAAGGCAAGCTGTTGCCGGGGGTTGGCTCAGAAGACGATGGCCTAAAGGGTGGCTTGAACGGAATCGATAATGGAAGGTTGTTCTTCAATCAGGTTCGCGTGCCAAGACGCAACCTGCTCAACCGCTACGCGGATGTTTTAGAAGACGGCACCTACACCTCAACGATCGAATCTCCCGGCCGCAGGTTCTTCACTCAGCTTGGTGCTTTGGTTCAGGGTCGAGTCTCACTCACCGGAGCCGTTACCAATGCTCAAAAACTGGCGCTGGATATCGCAGTTCGCTATGGCGAGGAGCGAAAGCAGTTTCAGGGTCCAGATGGTAAAGAAAAAACTCTGATGGATTATGGGCGTCACCAGCGCCGGCTAATTCCATTGATTGCCAGAACATATGCGCAAATTTTCATGCACCACGAGCTTCTCGAGTCTTTCCATGGAGTCTTCTCGGGAGAGAACGACACTGATGAAACACGCCAGGATTTAGAAACTGTTGCGGCCGCGGGCAAGGCACTCAGCAGTTGGTATGCACTAGACGCCATCCGGCAGTGCCGCGAGGCCTGCGGTGGGCAAGGGTTTATGGCGGAGCACCGGATGACCGGTTTGCGCGCCGACCTGGATGTTTATGTGACATTCGAGGGCGACAATAATGTTTTACTTCAGCTGGTCGCCAAAAGATTACTGGGTGACTACGCCCAGGCCTTTAAGTCGCCTGATTTTTCGACCCTCGCTCAGTTTGTCGCAGGTCAGGTTGGCGAGGCAACTATCAACCGAGGTGGGCTCAGGGGCTTGGCTCAGAACTTGATTGACTTTGGTTCAACCGCTCGCTCGATTGGGTTTGTGAAAGAACAAGAGCACCAGCACCAGCTGCTTACCGACCGAGTCCACACCATGATTGCTAAATTGGCGAACGCCCTCAAAGCCGATGGCAAGGACAAGCTAAAGCAGGCGGAACTTTTCAATCGCTACCAAAACGACATCATCCTGGCTGCCAAGGCTCATGGCGAATTGATTCTGTGGGAAGCATTCACCGATGCCGTCGGCACAATCAAGGACCCGGACTCCAAAAAGATTTTGACCTGGCTCAGAGATCTTTACGGCTTCACTCTTTTGGAAGAGAACATGGCTTGGTACTTGATTAATGGCCGAATCAGCTCCTCGAGAGCGGAAGCCATTACCGAATACATTGACACCAGACTGCTTCCAAGGCTCAGGCCCCACGCTATTAGCTTGGTTGATGCTTTTGAGTTAGATGAATCTCTAGTAAGAAGCACCTTGGCCAAAGATGAGGCCGAACGCCGAGCCACAATCAACACCCT
>JBDNID010000125.1:0-2586 GCA_041688475.1 Aquiluna sp. | reverse complement strand
CATCCAAAGACAATCACATTCCAATCTACAGCTGACCCTTTCCAACTATCAAAGGAGAAAAATAATGGAGAACAAAATCTCGAATAGCTCATCAAACCCGGACTCAAAGTCGGTTGTCGGTGGGCCCTACGATCTGATTGTTATAGGCGCCGGGACCGCCGGAATGACTGCAGCACGTAAGTGCGCAGCCGAGGGCTGGCGAGTGGCTATCGTGGACTCCATGCCTTATGGAGGAACTTGTTCATTGAGGGGCTGTGATCCAAAGAAAATTCTTCGTAGAGGTGCTGAGATTATCGACAGCGCGATGCTAATGAGAGGCAAGGGCATCGACGCTTCGGGCCTTGAGATGAATTGGTCAGATCTAATGGCACACAAGCACGTTTACACCGATCCGATTTCCCAAAGCATGGAAGAAAGCCTTGATAACGATGGCGTTGAGACTCTAAAGGGGTTAGCCCGCTTCATTGGAGAAAGCGAACTTGAAGTCGACGGCGTTAGGTATGAAGCGGAACGCTTTTTGATCACTACAGGAGCAAGGCCGCGACCACTAAAATTCCCGGGTGCTGAACACCTTATAGATAGCAGTGAATTCCTTGATCTTAAAGCTCTTCCCGCTCGGATACTCTTCGCCGGTGGAGGCTTTATCTCCTTCGAGTTCGCCCACATCGTATCTCGCGCTGGCAGTAAAGCGGTGATCATTGACCGCGGAGCACGCCCGCTGTCGAGCTTTGACCCAGATCTTGTCGAGCTCCTGATAAGTCGTGGCGAAGAGGTCGGCATCGAACTGCACCGCAACGCCGAGATTATGGCCGTGGAGCGAGCTGACGTAACTTATAAAGTGACCATTGAACAAGATGGGGTCAGTGAAGTAATGGAAGTTGACCTGGTGGTCCACGGAGCTGGAAGAGTCTCTGACCTTGCTGACTTAGGCTTAGAAGCCGCCGGGGTGGAATGGGGCGAGCACGGAGTTCATGTCAGTGGACACCTTCAAAGCATCTCGAACAAAAGAGTGTGGGCCGCCGGAGACTCCGCAGACACCGCCGGCATGCCTCTGACCCCGATGGCAGGCGCCGAGGCTAAGGTAGCGGCTTCCAATATGATTAAGGGAACTACCACCACGCCGGATTACACCGGGATCCCAACCGCTGTCTTTACAATTCCCGAACTTGTTCGCGTGGGCCTTCTCGAATCTGAGGCCATCGAGCAAGGCATCGATTTAGAAATCCGTTACTCCGATACCAGCGGTTGGTTTTCCAACTTTCGAGTCGGCGAGAATACGGCGGCCGCCAAGATTCTGATTGACAAGTCGAACGACCGGATTGTCGGGGCGCATTTATTAGGGCCCGAATACGGCGAACTAATCAACACTTTCAGCCTGGCTATCAAACTTGGTCTTACTACGCGGCAGCTTAAATCCACCACTGCGGCATACCCGACCGTAGGTTCTGACCTTGGCTACATGATCTAGAACTGTTAGGCAAGCTTTCCAAGTAGTAAAAATTGGTTTCCTATTCACATGAGCTCGTGAAGAAACCGAAAATTGACGCATTATTTTTGGGTAATGAACCGAAGATCTTGAACTAACTTTTTAGCTTGAAAAGCGACCGCATGACACTTTGTAACAAAATCAAGCCGATTGGCTTGAATCTAGTTGCTGTGGTTAGAGTTAGAAGCAAGCAGCACCGATAAAGATAATTCATTTCTATAAAGGAGCCTTCATGGATTCAGCGAGCCTAATCAATAATTGGAACACACTTCGAAAAAGCATCATCCAATCCCAAATGTCCTCCGTCATCATTTTGGCAGTGGCCCTTTACCTTGTAGCTACTGGAGCCTTTTTAGGTGCAGATTTTGCGGTAAAGCTCTTCGCGGTGGTTGTTCTGGTTTCAACTGGCGCTCTCTCAATTGTCAACCAGTTCGCGGCGATGCGTGAAGGCGCGGCCGTTGTAAAAGACTTATCGGCCTCGGGCTCTGCCATTGAGAAAGTTATTGCGGCGAGCGCTCGTTACGTTCAGCTCACACAGGCGCTCATGATGGCCTTCGCCTTGGTGATAATAATCGTCTTTGCATTAGCAATCTTTTAGCTCACAAGCTCAACGGAATCGGGTCCTGGTTTTCTACCAGGACCCGTTTTTATTATTAGGTTGCCGGTTGATTCATTTCGAAAGCTCTGTGAAATCAGAATTTTTTTTCAGGGCAAGGCAACCTTCACCAGGTACAGAGTTATCTTAAGATTTGTTCGTGGATGGCATTGATAAGCGCACAATATGGCGCGAAGAGTTACTTGGCCTAGGTGGCATTAATCCACTTACCGGGTTCGAACCATCCTCATTTGGTCAAATTGACCTGTCGCGTGCTCACCCTGGTGGTCTGGCGCAACTAACCTCATCGCGCAGCACCACCCTGGGAAACCTAGTGCGAGACGGTGTAGCTCAATCCAGAGCCCTCAGCGCAGCGAGAAGAATTAGGACCAAGGCAAGGCGCATTGAGGCTACTTTCGGAATAAAAAGCTGTTTTATAGCTGCCGGCCTAGTCGAAGTCGCATCCGATTCACGCAAACTTCCGATATTGCTCTGGGCAACTCAT
>JBDNID010000124.1:0-3055 GCA_041688475.1 Aquiluna sp. | reverse complement strand
CAGTTTTGAAGGGGTCTTACGATGTTAAATATGGTACAAATCGTAGATTTCAATTCTTCGCACTTGCCGGGTGCATATGCAGTCTGCTTGGAAACCTCCGAACCGGGTGGAGTGGTTCCCAGCTCTGGAATCAATCCGGATTTTTTGGGGCACGTTTATGTGGGGCCGTATTTAGTTCGTCACCCAGAACTGGCGTCGATGGTTGTTGATGCCAGCGGGGTGGCAGGGTACTTTATGGGGACAGACAGTAGCTTGGATTTTTGGCTGTGGTGTGAAGCTAATTGGTGGCCGGCTCTTAGAGAACAGTATCCACTCACTGGATCTAGCGACTGGAATGGCAAGCTGATTCATCTTTTGCACAACCCCCCGACTCCGCCGGCTGATGTAGTCAGAAAATATCCGGCACATTTCCACATCGATCTTTTGCCAAGGGCTCGGGGCGGCGGACTAGCTAGACGCCTAATCGATGAGTTTGTCGAATTAGTTGGAGTCGGGGTCCACTTGGACGTAAGTAAAGAAAACACAAACGCAATATCGGTCTACCATCATCTTGGGTTCGAGATTGTCGGGGAAGCTTCCGAGTCTTTCTACATGGGTAAGAACGGGTAGGCAATTCAGGCCTGGTCTATTCGCGTCCTAACCCCTGTCGAGAAAAATTGCCCAAAAACAAAACCTCCCCTGAGTACCGATGGTCCTAGGGCAGGCTTTGTTTTGAGGGTTTGATAAAAGGCGATTACTGCCCGCCCCCGGATTTCGCCCTTGTGGAGCTTTTGATAGGCATCGACTGGATCTTCGATGCCGAATTTCTCAACATGAACTGACAGTGAGCCTGCTTTGGCGAGTTCTAACACTTCCATCAGCTCACTGCGGGAGCCCCAGTAGGGGGCTCGGACATTGGACCCAAAGGGGGTTGAGAAAAAGCCGGTTGCTAGGGTTCCGCCACCGATGCCGACAATATGGATAAAACCGTTGGTGGCAAACATTTGCCTTGCCATCTCGGTGGTTGGGTCTGCTCCAACAAAAGAAATCCTTCACGGATGCAGACCTTGTCGCCGAGCTGAGTTTGGGGTTCTGGGTCGTCCTGATGAGTAAGCGTTTGCTGCCAATCAACATCGACTCGCTATGGGCCTTGAGCGGTTTAGACAGAAGGAGCCTGCCTAAACTCAGGGCACGTTTGAACGAGCTAAAGAATCTTCGTAATCGAGTCGCACATCAACATCGAGTTATTCACAGGAATCTAGAGTCCGATTACAGATCTCTAATCACGCTCGCACAGTGGATTCACCCTGATCTTGGGGATTTTGTTCGGGACAACTCGAGGGTTCTGGACTGCATCGGTGAGTTACCCAAATAACTCAGGCAAAGTCTTTCTCCAAGCCTCACGAACCTCATTCAGCGGGAAGGTTGCTAGGTCCTTGATCTCGATTGAATCTGAAGATTTGTCCGTGACGCCGATTCTTAGGCAAGGAACACCCCTTGCTTCACAAAGCGCCTGGAACTTCACGTCGTCCTCGCGGCCAACAGTCACGATCACTCTGGCCTGAGACTCTGAGAATAAGACGGCGGTGGCATCGATGTTGTCGCGCTCCATTACCTCGGTGAACCAGACCCTGGCTCCGACATTGAATCTCAGTGCCGACTCGATAACTGCAATACCGAGGCCTCCCTCGGAGACATCGTGGGCAGATTCGATGATGCCCTGCATGGCTGCGCCGTGCAGGAGGTCTCCGAGTTGTTTCTCTTTTTTTAGGTCGACTTTGGGTGGTTGACCACCCAGGTGGTCACAGAGGTCTTTGGCCCAGGCCGAACCGTCTAGTTCGTCATAGCTGGTGCCGAGCAAATAAATGTTGTTGCCATCATCTTGCCAACCCGAAGGAATTCTTCTTGCAACGTTGTCGATGACACCCAAGACCCCAACCACCGGGGTTGGATAGATGGCCTGGTCACCGGATTGGTTATAGAAGCTAACGTTCCCGCCGGTGACCGGAATGCCAAGTTCCAGACAAGCATCCGCTAGGCCCGCCGTGGCCTCTTTGAATTGCCACATCACCTCTGGGTTTTCTGGAGACCCAAAGTTCAAACAGTTGGTGACCGCCCTTGGAACCGCACCGGTGACTGCCACATTTCTATAGGCCTCGGCCAATGCTTGGCGTGCGCCTTCGTAGGGGTTTAGGTAGCAGTACTTGCCATTAGCATCGGTGGCTAGCGCGACACCCAGGCCGGTGGCCTCAGAGACTCGGACCATGCCGGAATCATCCGGCATTGAAAGGGCTGTGTTGCCCATCACGTAGTGATCGTATTGCGCGGTGATCCAAGATTTATCGGCCTGGTTAGGGCTTGAGATTAGCTTGAGCAATTGCTCTGCAAGCTCGGCTGGTGTCTCAGCTCGCTTGAGGCTCTTTGAAGAATCTGCATTGAGTGCGTCTTGGTAGCTTGGGTATGTCACCGGGCGCTCATAGACCGGACCATCGTGAGCCACGGTTCTTGGCGGCACGTTCACAATTTCCTGGTCGCCCCAGTTGATGTATAGCCGGTCCTCGTCGATCACATCGCCCAGAACTGAGTATTCAACTTCCCACTTAGTTACGATTTTTACGAAAGCCTTGAGCTTGCCTACCGGCACAATCGCACACATGCGCTCTTGGGACTCCGACATCAGAATCTCTTCTGGGGTTAATGACTCATCGCGAAGTAAGACGTTCTGCAATTGCACTCGCATGCCCTTGCCGCCGTTTGATGCAAGCTCTGAGGTTGCGCAAGAAATACCCGCGCCACCTAAGTCTTGAATACCCGCAACTACCCCTGCCTGGAATAGCTCAAGGCAGCACTCGATCAGAACCTTCTCGGCAAACGGGTCGCCAACCTGAACTGCAGGGCGCTTGGTTGGACCGGAGGCGTCAAAGGTCTCAGAGGCTAGGACAGAAACACCGCCGATTCCATCGGCGCCGGTTCTGGCTCCGAAAAGAATTACCAGGTCGCCTGGGTTTGATGCTTTGGCAAGCTTGATGTCTTCGTGCTTCATCGAACCGATTGATAGGGCATTTACTAAAGGGTT
>JBDNID010000123.1:0-3250 GCA_041688475.1 Aquiluna sp. | reverse complement strand
TTGAAAGTTCCGGCATGAGCGCACCGGCTTGCTCAAAAACGTTGTCTCGGCTGGCCAACAGAGCATGAGTAAGGTTTTTCGTTGGCCTTTTGTGCGCTAGATCTTTGAGGTCATCCGTTTCAAGGTTTCTGATTCGAGACTCTAGTTCTCGCCTTGATAGCAGGAGCCTTGATAAATCGAAAAGGTCCTGGCAGTTTTTGGTCTCCGAGACGCACGAACTTATGACTTCTGCGAGTCTGGCCTGGTCCAGCTGCTTGAGAGAGCCCGCGAGAGTGAGTAGGTCAGACAATTAGTCCTTGTTTCCCTTAGTTCGAGTGATGATTGACGCGATTAGAAGGGCGATGATAAACAAGAAGCCAATTGGCAAACCAACTAGCGGCAGCTGCGCCAATAAAACCGGCAGGTTAGAAACATTAAAAAGTGTCAGCAACAGCGTTAATAGGATTGCCAGGATTGAGACCCCAATCACGCCGACCGCCATATAGGCCAGTGTTATCTCTAATTGGGGGCGCTTGCGTTTTTCGGACATCCGACAATTCTAACCTTTCGGCTACAGTTATGGCAGGTTCGTGGAAAGAAGGAAGCATGCCAACCGGAAAAGTAAAGTTTTTCGATGACGACAAAGGATTCGGCTTCATCCAAGGTGATGACGGTGCCGAAGTATTCCTACATATCTCAGCTCTTCCGCAGGGAACCAGCTCGATAAAGCCGGGATCGCGCGTTGAATACGGAGTGGCTGATGGTCGAAAAGGCGCACAGGCTCTCTCCGTCCGAGTTATTGAGGTTCCCACTCTGCAGGCTGTGAATCGTAAGCCCGCCGAAGAGCTGGCAATTATCACCGAAGACGTAATCCGCCTGCTTGATCAGATGGGTGAAAGTCTCAAGCGCGGCAAATATCCTGAGCCTGCTCAGTCTAAAAAGGTAGCTCATCTTTTGCGCAAGGTGGCCGAAGAGCTTGAAGGTTAGCAATCAAGAGTTGGCGCTTAGCGCGCTAAAAGAAACCACAAATCCCGCCCTAATTGGTGATTTTCTTGAGGAAGTCGAAGCCGAGAAGGGAGTGATTGAGGTGAGTTTTGCGGCCCTAATGCGTGGCTATGAAGGATGGGTTTGGGCTATCACACTGACTTCTCCGGATAAGCGAAAGGGAATCTCGGTTTCCGAAGTGAATCTGATGGCAGGCCCAGATGCGGTGCTGTCGCCAAATTGGGTGCCTTGGGCCGAGCGGCTGGCTGATTTCAGAAAGCAGCTTCGAGCAGAGGGCAAGGCTCAATCCGATGCCGAAGCCGACGAACTGATTAAGGGGATGGCCCTAGGATTTGCGGATGGCGAAGAGTCCGAGGACCCCGAGTCCAATACCGACCATGGCAGTGTGCAGCCACCACAAAAGACCCGAGTCAGACAGCGCCGGATAAAACGCCAAGAGGATGATCAGGACCAACACCCAGAGAGCGCTACCGACTAAAACAATTTTCTTTGAGTGGATATTGGCAACGGTTGGCTCAGGGTGTCGCTCGGAAAACTTTACGAAGACCTTCACATCTGTCCCAACACATAATCGATTGATGCGAGCAATGCGTGAATGTCACTCGGCTCAATCGAAACAAAAGTTGCAACCCTTAGCTGGTTGCGACCGAGTTTCCGGTAGGGCTCCACATCCACAATCCCATTGTCTCTCAGAGTCTGAGCAATCACCGAAGCATCAATCAAGTCGGCAAAATCTATGGTCACCACGACTTGCGAACGGTGCTCCGGGTTTTCAACAAACGCGCTTGCAACTCCAGATTCTTGGGCCCAGTCGTAAAGCAGCTTGGAAGACTCTTTTGTTCGAGCGTCGGCCCATTTCAGGCCACCAGAGTGATTAATCCAACCCACTTGGTCCTCCATCATGAAAAGGGTCGCTATCGACGGGGTGTTCAGTGTCTGATTTAACCTTGAGTTATCTAGCGCAGTCTTTAGGCTGAGAAACTCCGGGATATAGCGATCGGTTGCGGCTATTCTTTCGATTCGCTCGATTGCCGCGGGAGACACCAGGGCCAACCACAGCCCCCCATCAGAGCCAAAGTTTTTTTGCGGAGCAAAATAATAGACATCCGTTTCAGACGCCTCAAAATCTATGCCGCCGGCAGCGCTGGTGGCATCGGTTAGGTGAAGCGCGCCAGAATCGGCATTGGCTGTTCTTTTTACCGGGGAAACCACGCCTGTTGAAGTTTCATTGTGCGGGTAAACATAGAGATCCACCCCTGCTTCGGCCGTTAGATTGCTTCTCGATCCCGCATCGGCTTTGTGAATTGTCGGCTCTTTGAGCCAAGGAGTGGTGAGTGCACTGGCGAATTTGGAGCCAAACTCTCCGTGCACTAGGGCTTGGGCTTTATTCTCTGCGAGGCCAAATGCGGCCGCATCCCAAAAGGCCGTCGATCCTCCGTTTCCCAAGATGATTTCATATCCAGCCGGAGCCCTAAATAGGCCCATGAGGCCGGAGCGAATATCGCCAACCAGGTTCCTTATCGGCGGCTGGCGGTGACTGGTTCCTAAAAGATTGGCGCCCTTTGCCAGAAAGTTTTCAAGCTGAGTGGATCTGAGCTTTGAGGGTCCGCAACCAAACCTGCCGTCTAGCGGAAGTAGATTTGCCGGAATTTTGATGTTTGCCATGCCTTTTAGCTTATCCAACCTCTTGGTATTAGTCTTTTGTCTATTGAAGGGGCGCGATAGTGACAGATCTGATTGATACCACCGAGATGTATCTCAAGGCAATCTTCGAATTAGAAGAAGAGGGCATCACGCCGATGCGAGCCCGCATCGCAGCGCGCTTGGAGCATTCCGGCCCAACTGTGTCCCAAACCGTCGCTCGCATGGAGCGCGATGGCCTTTTAAGCCTCGGCGACGACAAGCATCTGGAATTTACGGATGTCGGCCGCCTAACCGCTACCGAAGTTATGCGCAAACATCGTTTGGCCGAGCGTTTGTTGATTGATGTAATCGGCCTCGAGTGGGAATTGGTCCATGACGAGGCCTGTCGCTGGGAACACGTGATGAGCGAGAACGTGGAGCGCAAGCTAATCGAACTTTTGGATCAACCTAGGATCTCGCCATCTGGAATGACGGTCCCGGGACTCGAATTGCTGGGGCTTGCCAGCACAAAACCGCAGCCCTGTGGCCCGATAAGCACTCTTGAATCTGGGACCTATCAGCTAGTTAGAATCGGGGAACCGTTGCAAATCGACTCGACTTTTTTAGTACAACTCTGGGATCT
>JBDNID010000122.1:0-2225 GCA_041688475.1 Aquiluna sp. | reverse complement strand
CTGCAGCACATTGGTTACACGATCCCTCCCCAGGCGGATGCCGGGTGGATCGGTGGGATTGGACCCGGTCCCAGCTATTTGGATAAGAATTCCGGTGGACCGGAAAGTGAATTTTCGAATCGGAACACCACGTTCATGAGCTGGAACCTAATGCACTTGGCTCAGCTTTTGAAAAGCAATGATTTTTATCCGAGACTCGGCAATTCACGGGTCGATTGGGATAACGGAATTCGACCGGGGTTCGACGGCTAATGAGCCAGAAGGAGATTGTCTTTAAGGGATCTCAAGGCCAGCTTTCCGGAAGACTCTCGCACCCTGAGGGAGCCACCAGTGCCGTGGCAGTATTTGCACACTGCTTTACCTGTTCAAAAGATATCCATGCTGTAAAAAGAATTACTTCACGGCTGAGCCATCATGGCATTGCGGTGATGAGCTTTGACTTCACTGGTCTCGGGCACTCGCATGGCAATTTTTCTGACACAAACTTTTCCACAAATGTGTCGGATTTGAAGCTGGCCATTGAGTATTTAAAATCTATGGAGCTATCACCAACTCTTTTGATAGGTCATTCACTCGGGGGATCTGCCGTGCTGCAGGTCGCTAGTGAGCTTTCGGAAATCAATGCGGTGGTTACGATTGGCGCTCCCTCGAACCCAAAGCACCTCGAAGCTTCGCTAGCGGGATCTGTCGCAGAGATTTATAGCCAAGGCGAGGCGAAGGTCAACCTTGCAAATCGCGAATTTATCTTCAAGGAACAGTTTCTAAAAGACATTCAGAACTCCGAGATTCTCAGCTACGTTCGCAAAATCAAGGCGGCACTGTTGATTTTGCACGCACCAACGGACGACACCGTCGGGATCGAAAATGCCGAGGAAATATTTCGAGCCGCTCGCCATCCAAAAAGTTTTTTATCACTGGATAACGTAGATCACCTTCTCAAAAAGAGAAAAGACACCGAGTACATTGCAGATTTAATTGCAAGCTGGTCCACTAGATACCTCAGTCTCCGAGCGCCCAAAATCGCTCCCAATTCGGGTGACGGGTCGGTGCTTGTCTCTGAGGTCGCGGCGGATAAATTTCAGCAAGACATTTTGATTGGTCAAAAACACGCTTTGCTGGCGGATGAGCCAACGGATTTTGGTGGGCTGGACACCGGGCCGACCCCCTATCAGCTGGTCGCCGCAGGCCTTGGCGCCTGCACGTCTATGACGATTCGAATGTATGCAAAGCGCAAGAAGATTCCGCTAGTGAGCGTGAGCGTCGAGGTCACGCACGATAAAAGACACGCGGAGGTTGACCCCGAAGCCAAACCGACTCACGATCACTTCTTGAGGAAAATAAAGCTAACGGGACCGCTCAGCTCGGAGCATCGAGAGTCTCTTATCGCGATTGCTAATAAGTGCCCCGTTCACAGGAGCCTCGAAGCCACTTCGCACATCGAAACCATCGACGTCAGCCTGAAGGACTTCAATTAGCAGATCCCATTATTGAGGCTCATCGAACGCATATGCCAACCAGTTGAGTATCAGTAGCAATATTTGAAACCTGAGGGGCAATCGGAGCTGCTACTAGTTAGAAGCGCGCATCCAAAGTGTTAAGCAGTGGGCCTGCCAGCGTATGCAACTATTTCACCGTAGCGAACTGGAACAATGCGAACTGTTCGAGCTGGGTTGGGAGCTTCCAGCATCATGCCATCGCCCAAATATATTGCCACGTGGTATTTATCTCCCGAAAATGATCTTGACTGAGTCCACCAAATCAAATCGCCACGCTGAATTTGCTGAAATGGCACCAGCTTTTCCTGGCTGGCCATCACGTTGAATTGTGCTGTGGCAGAGTGCCAGCCGATATATACGCCGGCGGCGGCGTAGCTCTTCATCGTGATACCCGAGCAGTCCCAAACATTAGGACCTGCGCCGCCAAGAACGTAGCGCTCTCCGAGTTGCTCAGAGGCAAAGGCGATTGCCGTTTCTACCTTCGCAAAGTCCGGATCTCCAACGCTGTAAAGCTCCGGGGCGTTCGGGGCTGCCTTCACTAGGTTTTGCCTGCGCTCGGCTTCCAGGCCCTCACGACGTTGACGCTCCAGATCCGAAGCGGTGTCGGTCAAGGACTCTAGTTGATTCATCATGCTGGCTCGCTCGCGCTCAGACTGACTTACCTTGGAGATGACGGCGTTTGCGGCGTCCTGGGCTTCTTGGTAGAGCTTCTTGGCTCCGGCTTCTCTG
>JBDNID010000121.1:0-8238 GCA_041688475.1 Aquiluna sp. | reverse complement strand
TGCTCCAATGGTTTTGTGGCCGACTTCGGTGTGGACTGTGTAGGCGAAATCCACCGGCGTAGAACCCGCGGCCAGACCTACAACTTTGCCTTTCGGGGAAAATACGTATAGCTCCTTGGCTCCAATTTCGAATCTCAGATTGTCAAGAAACTCCCCCGAATCCGCAGTTTCCTCCTGCCAATCACTTAGCTGCTTGAGCCAAGCAAAGTCGACTTCCTTATCCCCAGTTTTCCCGCTCTGAGTCTTGTATTTCCAGTGCGCTGCTACGCCGTATTCCGCCCGTTGGTGCATTTCTGCGGTCCGGATTTGAATCTCCACAGCCCGACCTTCAGGGCCAACGACTGTCGTGTGCAAAGACTGATACAGGTTGAATTTGGGCATCGCGATGTAGTCTTTGAATCGGCCCGGAAGCGGAGACCATCTGGCGTGGATCGCCCCAAGGGCACCGTAGCAATCCCTCACACTACCTACAATTACTCTGATCCCTACAAGATCGTAGATGTCATCAAACTCGCGTCCTCGCAGCACCATTTTCTGGTAAATCGAGTAATACTGTTTGGGTCTTCCATCGAGCTTGGCCTTTACTTTGCCTTCCTTTAGCTCAATGTTAATCTCGTCTATGACATTCTCGGTGTATTCATTTCGAGTCGGATTTCTCTGCCCCACTAGCGAAACTATTTCCTCGTAGACCTTTGGGTATAAGACCGCAAAGCTGATGTCCTCGAGCTCTACCTTCATCATGCTGATGCCCAAGCGATGAGCCAGTGGTGCATAAATCTCTAAAGTTTCCTGAGCCTTGCGCTTTGCTGACTCTTGGGGAACAAATCCCCAAGTGCGGGCGTTATGCAGGCGATCTGCCAGTTTGATAACAAGAACCCGGACATCCTTACTCATAGCAACAACCATTTTGCGCATCGTCTCAGCCTGAGCGGTATCCCCGAACTTGACCCTGTCGAGCTTTGTGACCCCGTCTACCAATAAGGCGACTTCTTCACCAAATTCTTTTTTCAGGTCTTCCAAGGGGTAACCGGTATCTTCCACGGTGTCATGCAAGAGGGCTGCGGCTATTGTGTCTGGTCCAGAGCCTAGGTCGGCAAGTATCTTGGCGACTGCCAGGGGATGGCTTATGTATTCTTCTCCGCTTTTTCTGAGCTGGCCGGTGTGGTAGTGGGCGGCCGTAACGTAAGCACGCTCAATCATCGCAAGATCACCTTTGGGGTGATTGACTCTTACTATCCGCATCAGCTCTTGAAGATCCGCACCGTAAGCGGTGGATGATCTTGTAAAGATGCGCGGCAGTCTCGCCCTCAGCGAGCTAGATCTGCTGTCGGTCATCTTCTGCTCCTGGGTTTAGGTATGCAGAAGTCTATTCGCGGTTAGCCGCAACTTTCTGCGCGGCGAGCTTAACTTTGCTCTCGGATTCACGGAGGTGCGCGTAAATCGGAGCGGCTAAAAACACAGAGGAGTAGGTGCCAACTATGGTTCCGACAAAAAGCGCGAGAGCAATGTCTCTTAGGGTTCCTGCGCCAAGAAAAACCGAACCGATAAATAGAATCGAGGCGATTGGTAAGACTGCGACCACCGAGGTGTTTATAGACCTCACCAGGGTCTGGTTGATCGCTAGGTTCACCATCTCGCTAAGAGTTCTAGTCTCAGAAAATTCGATCTCGAGGGTATTTTCACGGACCTTATCGAAAACAACTACGGTGTCATAAAGCGAGTAGCTCAAAATTGTCAAAAAGCCAATCACTGCTGCGGGCGTGACTTCAAAGCCAACCCCGGCATAAATCCCAGCGGTCAAAATTAAGTCGTGTGCCAATGCAATCAGCGCTGCTACCGACATCTTCCAGGACCGGAAATATATCGCCATCAGGATAGAAACCAGGACCAAGAAAACTATCAAACCGGTTAGAGCCTGTCTTGTAACATCAGCACCCCAGTTTGGTCCAATAAAGCTTGACGCCACATCCCCCGCAGGAACTCCGTAGGCATCAGCAAGGGCCAAGCGAGCGGCCTCCGACTCCGTGTCTGCTAGTTGTTCGGTTTGAACTCTCAAATCATCGGTGCCAACGCCGGTCGTGTTGACCTGAACTCCCGGCACGACACTTTGGATGGCGTCTGTAGCTAGCGACTGGGGCAAGGATTGGGAATTGGAGAGTCTGAACTCGCTACCACCTCGGAATTCAATTCCAAAGTTAAAGCCGCCTCGAACTACAGGCAACAAAATGGCAAGAATGACAAGCACCGCTCCGATGGAATACCAGAGCTTGCGCTTTCCAACGAAATCAAAAGATTTCTCACCCGAGTAGAGCTGATTTCCTAGCCTGCGAAATTTACTCATCTTCTCCCCTATTCGCCAGAGCTTTGCGCTCAGCAATTGTTTGACGCGTGTGTGCTTCTTTGGATGATTTCTCGGCCTTGCTGGCGCTTAAAGTCTCGGAAACCTGGAACTTTCCGCGACCGCGGTATGAGGCTCTTTGAGCCGAAAGATCGAATCCGGAGAACCTGTGGCCTGAAGCAAAGAACTTACTGCGAGCCAATAGCTGGACCATCGGGTGGGTAAACAGAACTACGACCAAAAGGTCAATTAGCGTGGTGAGTCCCAATGTGAAGGCAAAACCTCGAACGGAGGAGCTGGTGAGTGAGTAGAGCACCACGGCGGCAGTAAAGCTAACCGCATCCGCAACAAGGATTGTCCTAAAGGCACGCTTCCAGCCAGCTTCGACGGCTGCCTCAAGAGTGCGTCCATCTCTTAGCTCGTCTCGAATTCTCTCAAAGTAGACAATGAACGAGTCGGCTGTAATACCAATTGCAACAATCAAACCCGCCACGCCGGACAATGAAAGGCGATAGCCCTGACGCCAGGATAGGAAGGCGATGAAGAGGTATACCAACAGTGCCGCGATAATTAGCGAGCCAACTACTACTGAAGCGAGTCCTCGATACTGAAAGGCCATGTAGACAATTACAACAATCAAACCAATCAAACCAGCGATGAGACCCGACTGAAGTGATTCGTCTCCCAGGGTTGCGCTGATGTTTTCCTGGGACTGCACTTCAAATCCGATTGGAAGAGCTCCGTATTTCAGCTGATCCGAGAGAACGGTGGCACTTTGTTGGGTGAAGTTTCCGGTTATCTCAGCCCGACCATTGGTGATTACGGCGTTTGTTGAAGGGGCAGTTATGACAACCCCATCAAGAGTAATGGCAAACTGGTTTTGGGGGCTTGGGAGCGTGAATAGCCTCGATGTTACCTGGCCAAAGGCCTCAGAACCTGCGGCATCAAACTCCAGATCAACTTTCCAGTCGCTGGTTTGGGCTCCGGTCTGGGTAACAACAGTCCCCGCGGTGGCGCCGCTAACGTTCAATCCCTTGACCTCAACTGGACCCAGAATGTACTTGAACAAGGCTTGATCATCACAGGTAATCAATGGAATTGTTGGGTCGTCCACCTGGCCTGGAGAACGAAATGGCACCGAGCAGTCAAGCAGCTCGTATTGTGCGCCTAGCTTCGGAGTTACCCACGCCAGGTCGGATGCGTTTGCTGGTTCTGAAGCCATAGTGTCACTCAGGGTGTCCAAGTCCACTGCAAGGGCTTCGGGAGTCGGAGTGCTAGACGGTGCAAAAACTATAACCGGTCGAAATTCTAAAAGAGCGGAGGCCTTGATTAGCTGAAGGGTCGTAGCGTTGGGAGTGCCTGGGATTTCAACGATGATGTTCTGCCCACCCTGCACACCTACTATCGATTCGCTAACACCACTTCCATCGATACGGGCTCGAATGATAGACACTGCCTGGTCGAGCTGCTCTGGAAGAACCTCCACGCCATCCGCAAGGGTTGGGGTCAGGATGATGGATGTTCCACCTTGCAGATCGAGAGCTAGCTCTGGTGCATAAGAAGCCCCAGGCTGTTCGCTAACGACTCCCCAGATGATCAGACCGATGAAAAACGCAGCTATGCCGCCAATCCAGCCAAGTTTTCTGCGCGCGCCCGCGACGGTTGTTTTCTCGGCCAAAATTAGTTCCCCTCAACCTTTGGATTGGAATCTTCTTCGATCTCTGGTTCGATTTCTTTTTCGATTGTGCGAACGGCTTGCTTCACAACCCTAAGTCTGGCTCCGGGAGTGGATTCAATCTCCAGCTCGGAGTCTTCGATTAGCGTGACGGTGCCCTTGATGCCAGAGTGCAGAATCACTTTGGCGCCAACGACCAGAGCGTCCACCAGGGCATTGGCATCTCTCTTACGCTTTCGATTCTGATTAATCAACAACAAAATCATGACCGCGAGCACGCCAATTAAAACTAGATCCATTTGCTTTCCTTACCGAATTGGTACCCCGAAATTATAGGGGTTTCTGGCTTTTCTCGCTTCAGGCTAGCCCTAAATGCGCAATCCCGAGGGCGGTTATTTCTCGACCCCTTGGAGTCCGTTGCAAATATCCCACCCTAATCAGGTATGGCTCAATTACCGCCTCGATGGTGTCGGGCTCCTCTCCGATTGCAACCGCAAGGGTGGAAAGACCCACCGGTTTAGCCGCGAACTTGGTCGCTAGCAGACTTAAGATCTGCCTGTCCACCCGGTCTAGACCCTGCTCGTCAATCTCAAACAACTCCATCGCGCGGATGACAGAGTTCTGGTCGATCTGTCCTTTGGAGTGCACGGCCACATAGTCCCTCACTCTTCGCAGCAGTCTGTTGGCAATTCTAGGCGTGCCCCTAGCTCGCCTAGCTATTAGCCCTGCAGAGCTTTCCGGCATCGCTATTCCAAGTCGGGCCGAGCTTCTCAGCACCACAGTTTCGAGGTCACTAGGTTCGTAGTACTCCAGGAATGCAGTAAAACCAAAGCGGTCTCTTAGCGGTGTAGGGAGCATTCCGCTCCTGGTTGTTGCTCCCACGAGCGTGAATGGCGCAATCTCTAGCGAAATGGAAGCGGCTCCCGGCCCCTTACCGACCATCACGTCGACCCTGAAATCCTCCATCGCAAGATAGAGCATTTCTTCAGAGCTTCGAGACATCCTGTGGATCTCGTCTATAAACAAAACATCCCCGGGTTCAAGCGCTGAAAGAATTGAGGCTAAATCCCCGCTCGACTGGATTGCAGGACCACTGGTTAGCTTTAGCGCCCTACCCGATTCGTGGGCCACAATCATTGCGAGGGTGGTTTTGCCTAAACCAGGAGGACCGGCTAGCAGGACATGATCGGGGGTTCGATTTCCCATTTTTGCTGCCGTAATAATTAAAGATAACTGGTCTACCACTCGCTGCTGGCCGACAAATTCACTCAGCGAAGCGGGTCTTAGGGCCTGCTCAATTTCGCGCTCCTCGGTGGAGAGCTCACTCACTGCCAACCAGCTTTCCAGCTCCCAGAATTACCAGCGCTTGCTTGAGGAGTTGTGATTCGCCAAGACCCTCGGGGAGCTGCCTGAGGGCCTCGCGAGCTTTTAATTCATCTGTCCCAAGCTGCAACAAGGCCTGCAATACCTTGTCATTTACCGGTGAAATTGAGCTGAGCCCGACTTTACCTGCGAGGGAAATAAGAATCAACTTCGCCGTCTTTGGCCCGATTCCACTGACGGAGCGGAACACAGCTTCATCATCGTTATTCACTGCACTGCGAAGCTTGTCTTCTGTAAGCCCGGCAAGAACCGTCATTGCCAGCTTGGGGCCTATTCCATTGACCGAACAAAGCAAGTCAAATAGCTCTCGCTGGTTGGTCGATTCGAAGCCGAAAAGGGACAGGTCATCTTCTCTAACTATCAATTTGGTGTGAACAAATACTTCAATCTGGTGCTTGAGGCTCATGGCGTGACGAGGAGTTAGGGCGACCCTGAGCCCAATTCCTCCGACGCTAATTACGGCGTTGTCTAGACCTAATTCAAGGACCTTGCCGCTAACAGATGAAATCACGTAGCTACCCTAACTTGCGGTTAGCGGCTTTGGCCGCTTTAACCCAGGCGCTTTGCGCAGCAGTGCCGACACCGACCCCTCGCTTAGAAGCAGTTATCGCTACCGCGAGAGCATCCGCCACGTCCGCCGGCTTCGGAAGCTCCTCGAGTTTAAGCAAGCGTTGAACCATCATTCCTACCTGGTCTTTGGTTGCCCTGCCGTTTCCAGTGACGGCCGCCTTCACCTCACTCGGAGTAAAGAACTGCAACGGAATGTTCCTAGAGTAGGCAATAGCCATTAGTGCGCCCGAAATTTGGGCTACTCCCATCACGCTTCTGAGGTTTGCTTGTGCGAAAACCCTTTCCAGCGCGATGAGGTTTGGTTTATGCTCATCGATCAACTTTTCGAGCTCTTGAAATATTTGCCCCACCCTATCTCTTGGCTCTTGGAGCGGCCTTGTTTGAAACATGCCATACGCAATCGCCGATTGATTCTCAGTTCTCAGGAGTCCAAAGCCACATCTTGTCAGCCCTGGGTCAACTCCAAGGATCAGGGGCACTATCCCCTGGCTTCCAGCTCGGCCATAACAGCTTGCGACACATCCATATTGGTATAAACATTCTGAACATCGTCAAGCTCTTCCAGGGCGTCCATAAGCCTGATCACTTTTTCAGCCGTATCAGCATCGGATTGGATTTTGATGGTCGAAATAAACTCAACATCGGCTGATTCATATTCCAAGCCTGCGTTTTGGAGTGATTCTCGAGCTTGGACCATTGAGCTTGGATCACAAGTCAAAATAAAGGATTCGCCATTTGATTCAATATCTTCGAGCTCGTGCTCGAGAGTTGCTTCCAGGATTGCATCTTCAGAGCTCGTGCCTGCGACCAGAATCACTCCTTTGCGGGCAAATTGGTAACTAACTGAGCCCGGGTCGGCCATTGATCCGTGGTTTCTGTTCATCGCGAGCCTAACTTCAGCAGCCGCCCGATTTTTGTTATCGGTCAGGCACTCAATAAGTAGCGCGATTCCATTCGGTCCATAGCCTTCGTAAATAATGTTGAGATAGTGCACACCATCCCCGAGTTCACCGGAGCCGCGCTTGACCGCACGCTCAATGTTGTCGAGGGGCAAAGATGCTTTTCGGGCCTTGTAGACGGCGTCATAAAGGGTCGGATTTCCCTCCATATCGGACCCACCCATGCGCGCCGCTACCTCTATATTTTTGATTAGTTTCGCAAATAGCTTTGCCCGCTTCGCATCAATGGCCGCTTTTTTGTGCTTCGTGGTCGCCCACTTGGAGTGTCCTGACATAGTTTTACTAAATTACCGCTCTTTATGCTTTTTTACAGCATCTATGAACAAGCTGTGGAGAATTGGGTTTTTTGTGATCTCGGGGTGAAAGCTCGCGCCAAAAATATTGCCGAACCTCACACCTACTGGCTCGCCGTTATGAGTCGCAATAACCTCGACTTTTTTAGCGTCAAGAATTTTGGGGGCCCGAATAAAAACAACATCCGCGGTCTCGCTCGCAATCTCAATTCGTGCTTCGAAGGAATGAGCTTGACCCCCGTAGGCATTCCTGCAAGTCCTAATGGGTAGCCCACCTAAAAACTCTTGGCCCGGTATCGCGCCTTCAACTTCATCAGAGAGCATTATGAGCCCAGCACAGGTTCCAAATGTCGGATTTAGACTCACAAAATCCCTGAGCGGTTCTATGAGACCAAACGATTTGGCAAGATTGGACATGGCAGTCGACTCGCCACCCGGAATGATCAGGGCATCGATATCTAAAAGTTCCTGGGCAGATCGTATCTTGGTCGCTTTCACGCCCAGCGATTCGAGCATGGCCTCATGCTCTCGATAATCTCCCTGAAGACCCAGGACTCCTATAAGCAATTACCAGCCGCGCTCCGAGAGACGGTGCGGTGCGGGAAGGTCGCTGACATTGATTCCAACCATCGCCTCACCTAAGCCGCGAGATGCATCCGCCACAACCTTGGGGTCATCGAAGAATGTAGTGGCCTTGACAATGGCCTTTGCCCGAGCAATCGGATCCCCTGATTTGAAGACACCCGAGCCAACGAACACGCCATCTGCTCCAAGTTGCATCATCATTGCTGCGTCAGCCGGCGTTGCGATGCCTCCGGCAACAAACATCACGACCGGAAGCTTTCCGGTCTGGGCTATCTCTTTGATAAGCGAGTAAGGAGCCTGCAATTCTTTTGCAGCTACGTATAGCTCTTCGGGTGACTTGGCGGCCAGGGAGCGAATCTCGCCGAAAATAGTGCGGATGTGCTTAGTGGCTTCTGAAACATCTCCTGTGCCGGCTTCGCCTTTGGAGCGAATCAT
>JBDNID010000120.1:0-3235 GCA_041688475.1 Aquiluna sp. | reverse complement strand
TTGCGGACACCTTCGGGCTAAAGGAGCAATCCGAAAGACTGGCCCGATTGGGAAGGGTCATGATTTTGAGTGAGCTCGAAAAAATGGACCTTGAGGTTCAAAGAGTTCTAGCACTCGGGGCAGTTGGAGCATTCGATTATGCGAAGTACGGCTACAACAAGCGAGATGTTGCCCGCATCCTTAGGATCATTTTAGGCTTTGGCGGTTCAGGCAAGGTGGACACTTTTGTGGTGCGCAGTCAGTCGCTCAGGAAGTCTCGGTCCGGCCTCGATAGAGACCAGGTTGATGAATTTTTAGCACTTGTAACCGGGGCTTCGACCAGGGCTAGAATCACAGCGTAATTGCCCAAATAGCCATCAGAGCATAGGCTTATAGGCGAATAACAAGGAGCTCAATGGGAAGACACTCGGCTAAGCGCGTTAATCGCGGCTCGGCCATCCCTACTTTGGGCTTCTTTTTTGTAGCCGGACTGGTGATGGTCTCCGCTGTGGACCCTTACTCTGGGAATCTGGCATCCGCGAGCACGATACAGACTTTTGAGCAGGATGACCGCGAGAATCAGCAACTAAAAATCGTCCAGGTGGCTGGTGAAGGTTTCGATCGTGGCGGATTTGAACTGGTATCAGGAGCCCGGGCCAGCAAGCTGTTTGTGGATTCCGCTCCCTATCCTTCGCCGGATACTGCCAAGGGAGTGGCTCTCGAGTTAGTAACGGCGCGCGGTTGGGAATATGATCAATTCTCCTGCCTGGTAAAGCTGTGGGAGCGAGAGAGTAACTGGCGCGTCAACGCAACAAATAGCTCATCTGGCGCGTATGGAATTCCGCAATCCCTTCCGGCTTCCAAGCTGGCTAGTGCCGGAGCGGATTGGCGCACCAATCCCGAGACTCAAATTAAGTGGGGCTTGGGTTACATCGCGAGCCGTTACGGTTCTCCGTGCGGCGCGCTGGCCCACTCCGATGAGCACAACTGGTACTAGATGAACCCGAATCGTTCTCGAAAGCGTTCAAGGCGGCCCGAGGCACTAGATCTGGATTTAAACCGGGTTCGCACTTCCATCCCAAAGACCGAGCTGAAGCGCGGCATTGAATTTTCGGTGCAGCAGTCATCTGGCGGAAATGCCGAAGCTGGCAAGACCTGGATGTGTCCGGTTTGCTCAATTTCTATCGAGCAAGGCCTGGCACACACGGTGGCCTGGGATCTTCACCGTGGGGTGGAGACCAGAAGGCACTTTCATAACCACTGTTGGAAGCTATTTGATGGGCAGTTGCTTTGAGCCAAGAAATCAGGGCTGCAACCGAACTTCCTGCTACTAGGGAAGATATCGAGCTTCACACTCAAGACGGCGAAGTTTTGGTAGGGGAATTGGCAATGCCTCTTTCGGGGAATCCGGTAGCAACTCTGGTTACCCTTCATCCACTTCCAACCCACGGTGGATTCATGGATTCGCACATTCTTCGAAAGGCGGCTAACCGTCTTCCGGCGCTAATAAATGTGGCAGTGCTTCGCTTCAACACCCGCGGCACAGAGTCACCAAGGGGTAAGTCCACCGGCTCATTTGACTCTGGTAATTTAGAAAAGTTCGATGTCGCCGCAGCGGTTCAATTTTGCGAGGAGCGGGGACTGCCAACCCCATGGCTCATTGGCTGGTCTTTTGGCACTGAATTGGCTATTAAATATGGACCTGATAACAATATCGTTGGAGCAATTCTTCTGTCGCCACCACTTCATCGCGCCACCGAGCAAGACTTAGTGGCTTGGAATCTATCTCAAAGACCGCTGATAGCTTTTGTGCCGGAGCTCGACGATTATCTGAAGCCTAAAGAAGCCGCAATACGCTTCGGGGTGGTGAATTTAGCCAAAGTAGTTTCATTTGACGGTGAAAAGCACTTATGGGTAGGAGAGTCCGCGACTAAACGGGTGCTTAACGGAATTGCGGAAATTGTAGTGCCGGGCTCGGCGCCACTGACCACCACTTTTTAGCGCAATTGCTGCTTAGGTATCCAGACTTCGCGAACAATCAATAGAACCGAAGCGGCTACTGGGATTGCGATGAGTGCCCCCAGAACTCCGACCAAAGTTCCGCCAACCAGGGCTGCGATTACGACCAAAGCTCCAGGAACTGAAACGGCCCTGCGCATCACTCTTGGGCTCACCAAGTAGGCCTCAAGCTGAAGATAAATGAGGTAGTAAATTCCAACCACGATTGCGGTTTGAGTCCCAGAAACAAAAGAAACGCTGGTTACAAGAATCGCTGATGCTGTTGCGCCAACCAGTGGAATCAGGGCCAATAAGAAAGCTACTAGTGACAACAGGAGTGCAAATGGCACCCGCATTATGGTCAGAAAGATAAATAGTGCGATGGCGTGTATTAGAGCGATTGAGGTCTGGCCCATAAGCCAGCGGCCAACAGAAAGAGCAACTTGATCGGTTATTTTCCTAAATCTCTCACGCTTCGATGCAGATACCAAATTTGCGAGGTAATCCTTCATTGGTTCTAGCGAAGCCATGAAGTACAGGGTCAAAATGACGACAATCACAAAGCCAACAACGCCCGAAAGAATCCCGATACCAACCTGCAAGAGACCGCCTGCTAATGCCGGCCAGTTCTCGCTATTAGTAATAAACGTAATTGCGGAGTCCGCAGCAGCGGTTACGGTCCCACCGAGCTGGTCATCAAGCCGAGCCACCAGGTCGGTTTTTACCAGGGTTTCGGCAATTGCAGGAATTCTCTCAATTAGCTTTCCCGCCTCGCTTACTGCGGTTGGCAAGATCGCCCAAACTAGAAGCGCCACCGCGCCTAAGAATCCGGTTACAACGATTGCGACCGCCAAAGGCCTTGGCACATTAGCCTTTCGTAGAGCGCTGATCAGAGGGTCTAAGCCGAGAGCTAGAAAAAGTGAAATACCGACATAGGTCAAGATCGTGGCTATCTGCTGAATTGCGCCACCTAATACAATCGCGACTAGAACTCCTAAGCCACCCAGCAGCCCAATCTGAAATGGGTTTGACAACTTAGTTCGTTGTTCCATGATCTCTCCCTTGATTCAATTGCTCATTAAACAAGTTACGCAGGTTTTCCAGATATCTCTCGATAGCCGCCGCTTGATTTTGTAATTCAGTAATCTTTTGCTCGGCCTTCAACTCAATGTTTTTCGCATTGAGATTCGCTATTTGGGTCAGATTTCTGCTTTCAATTCGTGCAGCGTGCATCAGCGCCTCCGCTTGCTCTCGAGCC
>JBDNID010000119.1:0-8989 GCA_041688475.1 Aquiluna sp. | reverse complement strand
GAACTTGCAACCTGGAGAATAAAACGCCTGTCCGTGGGAGCAAATTGCGATTCCAAATCCCTTAGAACATCCGAAACTTGGCTGAGTTTAGAGCCGGAAAGGAGTCCGTTTAGCCGGCCCCGAAGGTCTTGAATCAAACTGTCCTCTGGATCAATTTCGACTTCTAGTTGCTGCTGCTGAATTCTCCCCGAGTCGGTGATAAGCATCATTAGGACTCTGGAGTTGCCAAGCGGTAAAAGTTCAATGTGCCTTACCGAAGCCTGGCCCAAAGAGGGGTATTGCACCAAAGCTAAGGTATTTGTGAGTTGAGCCAGGGTGCGCGCGGTTCTTTGAACAATGTCGTCCAAATCGAGCCCAGCTGCCATGAAGGCTTCGATGGCGTTGCGCTCCGGATTCGATAGTGGTTTCACCTCACCGAGTTGGTCTACAAAGAGACGATAACCCTTTTCGGTTGGCACTCGACCCGCCGAGGTGTGCGGAGCAATGATTAGTTCTTCTTCCTCCAAAAGCGCCATGTCATTACGAATCGTTGCGGCCGATACTCCCAGCGGGTGGCGATCTAAAAGTGCCTTGGAACCGACCGGCTGATTTGAGGAAATAAAGTCCTGAACAATGGCCCGCAAAACTTCGAGCGATCTATCCGGAATCATTGGCACTCCCCTGACTGGAGTGCCAATTCTAGCCCGAACCTTTATTTTGTGAGGAAATCAAGCACGATTCGATCTACAAATAGCCGGCCCGATTCGGTCGCGCGGATGCGATCCCCAGGAATCAGCTCGATGGCACCAAGTGCAAGTTGCTCAGCGACCAATGCCGGCGAAATACCAAGCTCTTTGAATACTTTGCGCTCAACACCAAAAATTGTTCTGAGCTCAAGCATCAAAGACTCCTCAAGCTGTTGATTTCTCGTCAACACCTCCATGCCGGCCACCTGAGAATGAGTCGAAAGGGCCTTGGCATATGCATCAGGTTGCTTAACATTCCAAAACCTGTTACCGGCAATATGGGAATGAGCGCCGGGCCCATAACCCCACCAGTCTTTGGACTGCCAATAGGCAAGGTTATGCAAAGAAGGCTCACCCCAGTTTGCAACTTCATACCACTCGAGCCCCGCTTGACCGATGAGTTCGGAGGCCAGCTCAAACTTTTGGGCATTCAGGTCTTCGTCAACCTCTTGGTAAATGCCCTTGGCAATTTGCCTAGCCAGCTTGGTGCCCGGCTCGATAATGAGCGAGTAAGCCGAAATATGCTGAGTGCCAAGCTCTAAGGCCTCCATCAGCGTTGCCCTAAAGCTATCAAGTGTTTCTCCGGGGCCGCCGTATATCAGATCCACGCTGACTTTAAAGCCAATCTGCTTGGCCAGAGCGACAATCCCAGCCACCGTCTTCGGATCGTGCTCTCGGTCCAAAACACGCAGTATCTCAGGGTCAAAGCTTTGGACCCCGAAACTCAAACGATTAATTCCAGCTTTTTTTAACCCGCTCATTAACTCTTCTGATGCTGATTCCGGGTTGGCCTCAAGAGTCACTTCACAGTTCGGCAATAATCCAAAGGCGCTCTCCAGAGTCGAGAGTATTTCAGACACCTGATCGGCCGTAAAAAGCGAAGGTGTGCCCCCACCAAAAAAAACCGTCGCTAGTTTTTTTGGTGCGAAATCTGAATCAGCCAGAACTTTTTGGCTCAGCAGAATCTCCTGGATCAGCGGCTTGTGGAACTCTTCGCGCTTTGTCGAACCAAGCTCTGAGGAAATGTAGGTATTAAAGTCGCAGTAACCGCAGCGAGCTTTACAAAATGGAATGTGAACATATGCGTGAAAGCTATCCGACTGTTCCCTAAGCGCGAGCTTTGAATCCGAAGGCCAGGGCATACCAAGTGGCAAAGGCCCAGACATCTACTTCTTCTTCTCGGCCTTTTGGCCTTCGTCACTGGAAAGCGCCTGAATAAAGGCATCTTGTGGGACCTCTACTCGGCCAACCATTTTCATGCGCTTCTTACCCTCTTTTTGCTTTTCTAAAAGCTTGCGCTTTCTTGAAACATCGCCACCGTAACATTTGGCCAGCACGTCTTTTCTCATCGCTCTAACCGATTCACGAGCAATGATTCTGGAACCTACCGCTGCCTGGATTGGCACCTCGAATTGCTGTCTTGGAATCAGTTCCTTAAGCTTCCCAACAATCTTGGTGCCGTGAGCGTAAGCCTTGTCCCTATGGACAATTGAGCTAAAGGCGTCTACCTTTTCACCTTGAAGTAAAAGGTCCACCTTGACTAACTCGCCAACAGCGAAGCCGTCATCCTCATAGTCAAGGGAGCCATAGCCCTGAGTTTTGGATTTCAGCTGATCAAAAAAGTAAAAAACAATTTCCGCTAAGGGCAAGTTGTATCGAAGCTGAACGCGATCTTCGCCTAGATATTGCCTGTCAACCATGACGCCACGCTTTTGCTGGCAAAGTTCCATGATTGTTCCGACGTAGTCCTTTGGGCTAAGGATCGTCGCCTTGACCATCGGCTCTTTGACCTCACGAATTTTACCCTCGGGGAATTCGGATGGGTTTGTCACGACAAAAGCGCTACCATCCTCGCGAGTAACTTGATAGACCACCGAGGGTGCGGTGGCTATCAGAGAAAGATTGAACTCACGCTCCAAGCGTTCGGTGATGATTTCAAGATGCAGAAGCCCAAGGAATCCGCAACGGAATCCGAACCCCAGAGCGGCCGAGGTTTCGGGTTCATAAACCAAAGAGGCGTCCGAGAGCCTCAGTTTGTCAAGAGCCTCTCTTAGATTTGGATAGTCACTGCCGTCAATTGGATAAAGCCCCGAATAGACCATCGGCTTAGGTTCCGCATAGCCTTTTAGGGCGGTGACGGCAGGTTTTAGTTTCGTTGTAACAGTGTCGCCAACTTTGGATTGACGAACATCTTTTACTCCGGTGATTAAGTAGCCGACCTCGCCAACCGAAAGGCCCTTTGACGCAACTGGCTCAGGGCTAATAACGCCAATCTCCAGCAATTCGTGAACGGCCTTTGTGGACATCATCTGAATCTGCTCACGAGGATGGAGTCGGCCGTCAATCATGCGGATGTAGGTAACCACACCGCGATAGCTGTCATAAACCGAGTCAAAAATCATTGCCCTGGCGGGCGCATTAGGGTCCCCGACTGGAGCCGGTACTTTTTGAACAATACGATCCAGTAACTCGGCAACACCCTCACCAGTTTTTCCAGAGACCCTCAGGCAGTCAGCTGGATCACCGCCGATTAGATTCGCCAGCTCTTCCGCGTATTTTTCGGGCTGAGCTGCTGGCAAGTCAATTTTATTAAGAACAGGAATGATCTCCATGTCGTTTTCCATAGCCAGGTAGAGGTTCGCCAAAGTCTGAGCCTCGATGCCCTGAGCCGCATCGACCAAGAGCACGGCGCCCTCGCAGGCCGCCAAGGATCTCGAAACCTCGTAGGTGAAGTCGACGTGCCCGGGGGTATCAATCATGTTCATCGCGTACGTGATGTTTTCGAACTCCCACGGGAGTCTGACAGCCTGCGACTTTATGGTGATGCCGCGCTCCCGCTCGATGTCCATGCGATCTAAGTACTGAGCTCGCATTTGGCGATCATTGACGATTCCGGTGAGTTGCAGCATTCTGTCAGCCAGCGTCGACTTGCCATGATCAATGTGAGCAATAATGCAGAAATTTCTGATTTGCTCCGGGCTGGTCTCCGAAGGGACCAGTGCTTTTAGCGCGCGTGGAGACAATAGGACCTCTGTAATTGATTTGGACTCCTTTATTCTCTCACGATGCTTGCCCATGTCGCTCGAAACTGCTAGAGTTTGGCTTTGTTATAGGGGTAATTAGCCCTGAATATTTTTTCGCCAAAGAGAGTGAACCATGGCAAACATCAAGTCCAAAATCAAGCGCATCGGAACTAACCTAAAAGCCGAAGAGCGCAACAAAGCAGTTCGCTCCGAAGTGAAGACTGCAATCCGGGCAACCAAAGAGGCGACCGCTTCCGGAGACGCAGTAGCAGCAAAGGCGGCGCTAGCTCTAGCGACCCGCAAGATCGATAAAGCCGTTGCCAAAGGAATTATTCACAAAAACCAGGCCGCCAACAGAAAGAGCGCGATTGCCAAAAAGGCTGCTGCCCTCTAAATAACTTTTAGAAAACCGGGCTTTGTCCCGGTTTTTTTATGTCTAAAACCTAAGCTCTTCTTGCCATTGCAAATAAGAGTTTTTCTATCGAATACTCAGGGTCTCTAGCGGCCCCTTTTACATCGGCATCGGTTTGGGCGACCAAAAGAACCAACTCAATCAGCTCAGCCTCTTGGAAATTCAAAAGCTCCCGACGCGCTTTGTCAAGTTGCCAGGGTTGCATACCAAGGGCTGCTGGCGAAGCGTTTCGGTCATTAAACAGTCTCGCAAGCTGCCTTATGCGCATCGCGAGAGCTGCGGTCAAGGCTACGGAGTCGATGCCCGTAGCGAAACCATGGCGAAAAAGTCGGATTGCTTCGGCAGCGTTTCCAGCCAGGGCCGCGTCCGCAATCTTAAATGCGTTGGTCTCTAAGCGTCCCTCAAAAGTATTCTCCACATCCAAAGCTGTGATAAGCGGCTTGCCCATAAAGCTGAGCTGGTTGCAAGCCGCCCCGAGTTCACCCAGGTCCGACGAGAATGCTCCCAATAACGCCTTGACTGCAGCAGGTTCAATCTTGATGCCCGAGTCCGCAAACTCGCTACGCACGAACTCTTGGCGCTCGGCATCCTTTTTGATTTCATCGCAGACCACAACCAAGCAGCTTTTAGCCAGCGCGGTTTTTATCTTGCCGTTATGGCCAATTGCGTTCGGCAACCTAACCACGATATAGCAATCCTCGATTGGCTCTTTCACGACGGCCTCAAGTTCTGCAAGCAACCCGTCGAATCCTCCGTGAATCAAAACGAGCCTTGGTTCGGCAAAAAGCGAAGGGGCGGCAATTGTATAAAGGAGTCCCGGGGAATATTCGCCATCTTGGATTTCGGCGACCTCGAGGTTCGGGTATTCAGCTAAAAGCTGCTCCTTGATGCTGCGTTGCGCCCTAGAAGCTAAATATGACTCAGTTCCGATGACCAGAGTAAGCGGCGCAGGTTCTACCTGATTCCAGTGCACAGTTTTCGCAAGGCTCACGCCGAGAGTTTACCGCTTAGGTGATAACTGAGTTCCGAGCCTTGATTGCGAAGTGCAATCGAGCCCTGGTTGTCGGTCCTCAGTATTAGCGCACCAATCGAGCCTGCGATTCTTAGGGCTCGATCGGTTGGGTGGCCATAGTCATTTTTACCGACCGAGTAAAGCATTACTTCCGGATCCAAAAATTCGTAAAGTTCCTGAGACTGATCCGCCGAACCGTGATGGGCAACTTTCACAATCAGTGGCTGATTTCTTAAAAGGGCCAACTCCCCCGCCACGTGTCTCATAAGTCTTGATTGCCCGACCTCGCCTAAGTCCCCCAGCGCAAGGACACCAAGGCTCTCGGACCTAAAACTAATTACTACTGAAGCGTCATTACTATCCGAGGCCTCCGAGGCGTCAAAAGATGGTGCCAAAACAGTGAAGTTGAAATCCCCTAGCACCCCTGTGAGACCTCGGTGCCCAATCGAGACATTTTCAGCAGATTCCAATACCTCGGCCACGGTGGAAACTAGCGGTCGGTCATCTTTAAAACCGGAGAGTAGCGCCTGTCCGATCTCAATTCCGCTTAGCCCCGTAATCCCGGCCACGTGGTCCGCGTCGTAGTGAGTGAGAACCAATAAATCAATCCGAGTGACTCCTTGAGTTTTCAAACATCTGGCAATCAAGCTCGGATCCTTGCCCACATCAATAAGCGCAACAACGTCCTTTGACTTAATAAGTAAAGCGTCACCCTGCCCTACATCACACTGCAGAACACTCCAATTTCCAGCGAAGCTATTGGCTCTGGCAAGATCGGTTAGCGACCAGCCAACGCTTAACGCCAGAACTGCGCTCAATAAAGAACCGAAGAGCCTTCTGGAGTTCGACCGGGTAATCACAAGCCCAGTGAGTAATGCAATAAGAGTCAAAAGGACAACGGCGATAGGGCCAGAGACAAAATGCACTCGAGCCAATGGGAAACTCGATACCGTTTCCGCCACCAAAGTGATCCACCATGTGCCTAAAGATGCCAAAAGAGAAAGTCCCCAAGTAAGAGGCGGGAATGACATCGCAGAAACCACTGCGATAATTCCTAAAATCGTGACGGGTGCGACCACTGGCTCGACCAGAAGGTTTGCTAAAACCGAGTAAATAGGGATAGAAGGCTGCAGCATGATCAGTATCGGCATGGTGAAAAGCTGTGCTGAAAACGAAGCGCCAATTCCCAGTGCGAGCCACCTCGGAATGTACAAAGAAAGGTACTTATAAATTGGAACGGCAAGCCAAACTAGACCCGCGGTAGCTAATGCCGAGAGGCTAAAGCCATAGTCCACCGCCAAACCGGGATCCACGGTTAGCAACAAGATAATCGCCCAGGAAAGCGAAATCATCGGGTTGGTGCCTCTTCCAATCCAAATTCCAGTCATCACAAACATTGCCATTGTTGCCGCCCGCAAAACGCTGGACTCCGGCCCTACAATCAATACGTAACCGATCATCGCAGCGATGGCGATCAGAAACCTAATGTTGCGTCTGACCCCCAAAAGCCCAGCCAACAAGAAAACTGCTCCCATAACAATTGCCAAATTGGCACCGGAAACGGCGACCAAGTGAGTCAGCGAGAGCGTCTTCATCTGCTGAGTCATTTCATCTGAAAGCAGGTCCCGCTCGCCAATTGCGAGTCCCGCAACCAGAGCCTTTGAGTCTGGTGTAACCCCTTGAGAAAAATTCAGAAACGCGGCTCGAAGGCTTTCAATAATCGGGATATTGGGATAACTTTCTTTGATCATTGAGCGCTCGCCAGGGGGAGCAAAGATCCAGAATCCGAGCCACAGCGCCGCCGCAAAAGCGATGATCACAATGTGAGCTTCTCGCTTATTGCAGCAAAAACTTTGGAGCCTATCCCACTCACTTCTCGAAGCTGCGCAACTTCGGAAAATGACCCGATTTCATCTCGATAGGCGATGATTCGACCAGCAAGCGCGGGGCCGACCCCTGGCAGCTCTTCAAGCTGCAACTGAGAAGCGGTGTTTAAAGAGATGAAACCGCCTTCGCCTGGCGCATCGCTCAACTGGGATTGCGATAAAACGACGACTTGCTCCCCATCGGAAAGCATTCTTGCCAGATTCACACTCGATGCAACTGCATCACTGCTAAATCCTCCTGCAAGTGCGATTGCCTCTTCCACTCTTGCGCCAAATTTAAGCTCATACAGCCCGGGATTGGAAACCTCACCGACAACGTGAATAAAAAGCGAGCCATTCGAAAGCTCAAGGCCGTCTTGCTCCAAGACGCTGGCAGAGTCTTGCATTTGACCTTGCGAGAACAAGAATCCAGCCACTAAGCCAGTGGCCACCATGGCAGCGATCAGTTTTTTACGAGAAAGTTGGGGTAGCGCCTGAAACCACTGAATAATCTGAGCCATGTCACAAGTTGACTAAATGCGAAGCCTTGAAAGTGTGAGAAAATTAGATTGGTTGAGAACTAACTATTTGGTGGCAATGTTTACAAGTTTCGGAGCCCGAATGATCACGTTCGCAAGCTCCTTATCGCCAATAGCTCGCTGCACTAATTCGGAGCCCATTGCGAGTTCTTTGAGTTGGGCATCAGTGATATGCACCGAGACCTCGAATTTATCTCTCAACTTGCCGTCTACCTGGGCTATGGCAGTGATGGTTTCTTTTACCAATAAAGACTCGTCCGCGGTCTTGAACCCGGCGAGGGCAACTTGGCCGTGACCCAGAATCGCCCACATATCCTCAGCTGCGTATGGGGCAAAAAGACTCAGAGCCTTAGCAAGTTCCTCGGCACCCTCGCGAACTGCAGGATCACTAGACCCGACGCCCGAGTCAATAGCCTTGCGAAGCGCGTTGGTGAGCTCCATCGCTCTGGCAACGCCAACGTTGAACTTGAAACCCTCAATGGCCTCACCAAAACCAATAAGAAAGCTGTGGGTGACCTTTCTTAATTCCAAATCGCCGGAGGAGGCAGCTACATCGACCTCAGACCTGACATCCTTGGCGATTCGCCAAGCTCTGGCTAGAAACTTGGAGGAGGCCGCCGGGGAAACATCCGCCCAGTCGATATCGTCTTCCGGCGGACCTGCAAAAGCCATGGTCAATCGAACGGCATCCACCCCGTGAATGTCCAACTGCTCGCTCAGGCGAACTATGTTGCCGCGGCTTTTTGACATCGCCGAACCGTTCATCAAGACCATGCCCTGATTTAAGAGTTTGGTAAATGGCTCATCAAACTCGATGAGCCCCATGTCCTTCAAGACCTTGGTGAAGAATCTTGAATAAAGCAGGTGCAAGATGGCGTGCGTCACACCACCGACATACTGATCGACTGGGGCCCATTTTTTTGCCTCTTCAGAACTGAAGGCCACGGTTGTGCTCTTCGGGTTTAAAAACCTCAAAAAATACCATGAACTATCTACAAAAGTGTCCATGGTGTCAGAGTCTCGCCTGGCGGGGCCCTTGCAATTTGGGCAAGGCACATTCACCCAATCGCTTGCCGCACCCAGTGGAGAACTTCCCTTGGGGGCCAGATCTAGACCTTCGGTTGGAGGCAATTCCACCGGTAGCTGATCTTGTGGCACCGGAACTTCTCCGCAAGCCACGCAGTGAATAATCGGGATTGGAGTTCCCCAGTATCTCTGACGGGAAATTAACCAGTCGCGCAGTCTGAAGTTCTTCGCCTTTTGGCCCAATTTTTTCTCGGTAATAATTTCAATTGCCCGCGCAATTGCTTCCAATTTATCGAGCCCATTGAGTTCGCCAGAATTAACTAAGGTGCCATCTCCAGTTGTGGCTATGCCACTTTCATCGGATCTGCTTCACCGGTATCTATAACG
>JBDNID010000118.1:0-6487 GCA_041688475.1 Aquiluna sp. | reverse complement strand
CCTAATAATCAAAGAAATCTTCAGCTCGGCTTAGTCGCGGCGTTTGTGCTTCTGGCTATCCCGACCAGGGCATCCGTGATTGGATCCAAAAAAACCAAGAGGAGCTTTTCGTGAAGCTCGTGGTGAGAACTCTGTTAGTCCTGATTTTTCCGACACTAATGGTCACAAGTTGGTTATTTGTGCCGCAGTTTTTGGAGAGTGTCCAAGTTGAGAAGTCCGGGACGAGATCCGAGCTTGTCTCGGTAGAGCCGCTCCCGCTAAAAATATATTGTCCGGGTCCCGTGGTTGAGGTCGGCGGAGAGCAGGGCACCGAGCTCGGGAGCCTAAAACTAATTGGCAAGGCTCAGATCTTTAGCTACAGCTCCAATGCTGACCTGCTTCAGAGTCTTGAGGCTGAGGTGTCGAATGGCGGCAGCATCGAATCCTTTGGTTCTGAGCAATCCACCGGGTCGTTAGCTGCGAATCAGGTTCAGGCTATTTCCAGAGCGCGAGCCATTGGCTTGGCTGCCACTAACTGCCCCCAGCCCCAAAGCTCTGGTTGGTTTGTCAGCGGAGTATCGGGTTCAGGCAATGAATCGGTTCTGCTAATGGCTAATCCAAATCCAACTGAGGCTCAGGTGAATTTAGAGTTCCAGCTTCCCGAGCGGGTTTTGGAACACCGAGTGACCTTAGCGGCCAATGAGAGTGTCGTGCTGTCTTTAGCGGCTTTTAGCGATGCCGCTCCCAATTACGCCATCAGGTATTACACGGATGGCGTAAAGGTTTCTATGGCGCTTCAAAATCGCTCAGCTAGAGGTCTCACGGCCACCGGCATTGAGCTCCAATCACCGCTCTGGAAGCCTTCCAGTAGCTATGTGATAACCGGCCTCTCAACCTATGCGGTCGGTTTTGAGGCCCCGAAGCTGGTGCTTGCAAATCCCTCAGCTGCCGAACTCAGAGTTACCGTCAATGCAGTTGGGGATAATGTCGCTGGGTTACAGACCACCTTGGTGGTTCCTGGTGGCGCAGTTATCAGCACTTCCTTGAACTTGCCACAGGGCTCCTTCACGCTGTTCTTAGATTCCACTGCCGAGTTTTTGGCTGCGGTAAGAAACACCGCTTTAGAGCCAGTGCTTGACTTTGCTTGGTTGACCCCTGCGCAAAAGTTCAGCGGGCTCTTGTTGTTGCCCGTGCCGAGTCTTGAAAGCAGGCTGTTTTTAGCCAACGATGAGGGCCAAGCTGTCTCAATCACAATCGAAACAATGTCTCAGGGGAATTCGAAATACCAAATAGTTTCTGTGCCGGCTAACTCGGGGGTAAGTCTCAAGGTTTCAGCTGAGACCCTCAGGCTGCAATCCGAGGGACGCTTTTACGCCGCTCTAGAAATTTTGGACACAGGTGGCTACGCAGTTATCGAGCCAAGGGAGAATAGAAATCTTGGTGAAGAGCTAATCATCGAGGTTCGCTAGTGCTCGGGGTGGATTAATTCCCAGGGGTCTTTATCTATTAGCTCTGCTGCAGCACTCACTACCGCATGTTCGATTTCCATTCTGGGGTCAGGCATTTTATGCTTGCCAAACCTTTCGATTGGAATCCGGTAAAGCACGATGCTCATGGAGCCCTTATTGGATTGGTAGCGCCTAACCCCTTCTCCTTCTCGAATCAGTGGAACATCTTCAATCCGCCAGGTCAGTTCGGATAGTTCTTCTGGGAAGCTCTGGGTTAGGTACTCGCAGGTGTCAATCACCACCTGCTCAAAAAAGCCCGCACGAGCAATGCCATGGCTAAACAACTTAGTTGGCAAGGGCCTCCTAAGCCCGCGCCCGTGGCGGTCTCGGTGGTTGATTCGCCTTTGCCCCATTGGGTCATTGTATTCTTTGAAAGCCAAAGACCAAGGAGCAAGTCGATTTGATCAACTTCAACGATTTTGTAAAGACCTACGATGTTCGAGGGTTGGTGGGTGTTCAACTGACTGATGAAATCATTGAATGCTTTGGCGCAGGCTTTGTCGATGAACTCGAGCTTTTCGGCAAGGAGTTGGTTATCGGTCATGACATGCGCGATTCTTCGAGTGGATTCGCGCTGAGCTTCGCGAAAGGGGCAATGGCTCGGGGCGCGAATCCGGTACTGATTGGGCTGTGTTCAACGGATATGACCTACTACGCCTCAGGGGCCCTTGGGCTTGCCGCAGTCATGTTCACTGCAAGTCACAACCCTGCTAGCTATAACGGCATGAAGTTTTCTCGTGCGCTTGCCAGGGGCATAAGTTTGGATACCGGGTTGGCAGAGATTTCCCAAAGGGCGCAGGATTTTTTAGCTCAGGGGATAGACGTGGTTTCCGAAGTCGGCTCAATGCGCGAGCTTGACGTAATCAGCGGATATGCAAAATTTCTGCGCGAGCTGGTAGATCTATCACGAATGCGGCCGCTAAAGATTGTGGTGGATGCCGCCAACGGCATGGGTGGCCTCACGGTGCCAGCGGTGCTAGGTGATGCTGCGGGTCTAGAACAATTGCCAATAGAGGTCGTGGAGCTTTATTTTGAACTTGACGGCAGCTTCCCGAATCACGAGGCAAATCCGCTGGATTCGAAAAACCTAGTTGATCTTCAAAAAGCGGTCGTACAGCACGGTGCTGATCTAGGTCTGGCCTTTGATGGCGACGCCGATCGTTGTTTTGCTGTCGACGAAATGGGGGGGCTGGTTAGCCCCTCGGCGCTCGCGGCGATCGTTTCAAAGCGAGAGATTCGCCGCGCGAAAGCTCAAGGGGAAGACGATGTCACGGTGCTGCACAATCTACTGACCTCCAATTACGTGGCCGAAGTAATTGCAAAAGAGGGCGCAACGCCAATCCGAACCAAAGTTGGGCACTCACTGATAAAAGATCAAATGGCGCTTACCAATGCCGTTTTTGGAGGCGAGCACTCGGCGCACTATTACTTTAGAGATTTTTTTGGCGCAGATAATGGCATGCTGGCCGCGCTTCACCTAATCAGTGAGCTGGCAAGTGCAAAGTGTGCCATGTCAGAACTCGCGAAAAACTACACACCTTATTTTGCCTCTGGCGAGATCAATTCGACAGTAACCGACGTCCCCGCGGCCCTTAGTCGAGTGCTGGCATTTTTTCCCGAAGCCATTATCGATAATTTTGACGGGGTCACTATTCGCGCTTCGGGAGAACGCTGGTTCTGGCTCAATGTGCGCTCTTCAAATACTGAGCCTTTATTGAGGCTGAATGTGGAGTCAAACCACGAGATCTTGATGATTCAAATTCGCGATATGGCACTGGGTGCGATTCGAGAAAACCAAAACCGTGCCCTCTGAATTGATTCGGTTTCCAAATGTTGAGACGCAAGCTAGCTGAAGATGAGTTCCACTAACTGTTTTCAGAAGCTGACAAGCAGGATACATTTGAGCAACGGAAAAGAATCCAAGAGGGTTGGATTATTGCCGATACTAAATTGCGGAGGGCGCAATGTCTCAAAAGATTCTTGTCGTGGACGATGATGATGCGTTGCGAGAAATGGTTGGGTTGGTGCTCTCCGGCGCCGGCTATAACCCGGTCTTTGCTGGCGATGGAATAAGTGCGGTAGACGTTTTTACATCTCATAGCCCGGATCTAGTGCTTTTGGACATCATGCTTCCTGGGCAATCGGGTATTGAGGTTTGCAAGCAGATCCGAAGCAAGTCCGGTGTCCCGATAATCATGCTCACCGCTCGCGGAGATACCGAGGATGTCGTTTTGGGGCTGGAAGCCGGAGCCGATGACTACGTGGTGAAGCCTCATAATGGTGCAGAGTTATTGGCAAGGGTTAAGGCGCGTCTAAGGCCGCTGTCAGCTGATGCTGCAGTAGTTCAAATCGGTTCCTTAGTGCTAGACCCACAGACCTTTGAGGTAAAGCGGGGGGCCGTTTCACTCTCGCTCACTCCTTTAGAATTTAAGCTGCTCCATACTTTAGCGGCCAAGCCGCAGCAGGTATTTAGCAGGGAGATGCTTTTGGAGCAGGTCTGGGGTTACCAATACAAAGCCGACACCCGCTTGGTGAATGTTCACGTTCAACGACTTCGCTCAAAAATCGAGGTTGATGCAGAGAACCCAAAGATTGTGATGACCGTTCGCGGCCATGGATATCGAGCTGGTACCGAAGCTTCGTGATTGAGCTACTGCGCCGTTCGCTGACGGCCCGAACAGTTTTTGCCACTCTTGTGCTAAGTGGATTTGCCCTGGTTACTCTGGGGGGCTTCTTGTCTTATTCGCTAGCTAATAGTTTTTATCAATCCAGACTGACGCAGGTGCTGAACGAAACCGAACGAGCTGTCGGTTTGGTTCAGGGCACCGTCGCTGCGGCTTCCCTCACCGATGAGACTGCGCTGCAAACTCTCATCAACTCGGTGGTTCCCTCGCTCGAGATTTCCGGTGGCTCTGGAAATCGTCAGGTGGCACTTTTGCGAAGCCCGGGACAGCCGCAGCTGCAACTATTTCAATCGCCAATATCAAGAGACTTAGATCTCACGAGCATTCCCGGGGAATTGAGGCAAGCGGTTCGCCAGTCGCCTGGCATTCTGACCTACACCTCAATCTCTTTATTGAGAGCCGGTTCCCAGGTTCCGGGCATCACCGTTGGTGCCCCAATCGATTTCCCCCTAGCAGGGGACTTCGAGCTGTACTTAGTTTTCGATTTGGCAGCCGAGCAGCAATCTTTGCAGTTGGTGCAAAATGCTCTGGCCGTGGGTGGAATTGTGTTGCTGATAATAATTTCGCTGCTCAGCTATTTTGTCACTCGGCAGATTGTGAAACCCGTTGAGAAGGCGGCCTTGGCAGCCGAGGCTATCTCCGACGGGAAGTTGGATGAGCGACTACCGGAGCGCGGTAACGATGTGATTGCGCTGCTGGCTAGGTCTTTTAATAAAATGGCGAGTAACCTTCAGGGTCAAATTCAGCAACTCGATTCGCTCTCAAGGATGCAGCGCCGCTTTGTTTCCGATGTCTCTCACGAGCTGCGCACTCCGATGACAACCATCAAGTTAGCCGGGGAGGTAATCTTCGGCAATCGCGAGAAGCTCGACCCGGCACTCTCGCGATCAGCGGAGCTCATGCAAAATCAAATTCTGCGCTTCGAAAGACTCCTGGCTGACCTTTTAGAGATATCCCGCTATGACGCGGGCGCGGTCACTCCAGAGTTTGAGTACCAGGACTTAAATGCGGTGGTGGGCGCTGCTATTGCATCAATTGAGCCACTCGCTTTTTCAATGAAAACTGAAATTCAAGTAATACTGCCTCCGAGTTCGGTGGATGCCGAATTTGATGCCAAGCGGATTGAAAGGCTCTTGCGTAACCTTCTATCCAATGCCGTGGAGCACGGCGAGGGAAGGGCAATTGTGGTCGAGGTTGGACAGAACTCCCAAGCTGTCGCGGTCTGCGTGTCCGATTCGGGAGTGGGGATGACCAGGCAGCAGCTTGAGCGTGTCTTTGATCGTTTCTGGCGGGCAGATCCTGCGCGTCAGCGCTCAGTGGGCGGCACGGGCTTGGGCTTGGCTATCTCGAAAGAGGATGCCATCTTGCACCGAGGCTGGCTGCAGGTCTGGTCAAAACCAAAACGAGGAACGAGTTTCAGGCTGACATTGCCACGCCGGGCTGATTCCGTTATTGCTAATTCGCCATTGGCTCTGCCACCAAGGTCGGCGGAAATATGATTCGCAAGCTAACGGCCCTGGCGCTTCTTGTGAGCCTCACCGGGTGCGCCTCTTTGCCAACCAAGATCGATGTTCGGCAGGGTCCGGAACTTATTCCGGACAACTCCCAGGAGCTCAGTTATTACACCCCCTCTGGTCCAATCGCAGGCTCTGGACCCGAAGAGATTGTGTCCGGCTTTTTAGCCGCTGGCACCGGGCCTCAAAACGACTACGGGGTGGCTCGCGAGTTCCTTTCGGAGGACTTTGCTCAGCGCTGGCAGCCAGATGTCGGAGTTCTTGTTCGAACCGGCGCTCCGGAATTTCGCTCCTCGGGCGACTCGCTTCAGATAGTCCAAATCAAGGTCGGTGCCAGGATAGACGAACAAGGGCGGTACCTAGATTCTGAGGAGCCCAAAACAACCTCGCTGCGCTTTCAACTTTCTAAAGAAGCAGGGGAGTGGCGAATCGCTTCGGCCCCGAATCTAACGGTTGTTACTCCGCCAGTTTTCGCCGTAGTTTTCAATGCTTTTCCGGTTTATTTTTTAGATAACACCTCGGAGCGACTGGTGCCAGATCTTCGCTGGTTCCCCGCCAGAGCCTCCACCGGAACCAGACTGGTGAACGCACTATTGGACGGCCCAGCTGAAACTTTGGCAGTTGGCGTGGTCTCTGCCATTCCCTTAGGCACCAAGCTCACCATCGATGCGGTGCGTGTGATCGAAGGTGTAGCCCAGGTGGATTTTGATGCCACTGCGCTCCAGGCCAGTGCTAGCGATAGAAGGCTGATGGCCGCGCAGTTGCGCGCAACTTTATTGCAACTTATTGGGGTCTCCGATAT
>JBDNID010000117.1:0-3446 GCA_041688475.1 Aquiluna sp. | reverse complement strand
TTGGTCTAGCGACACCTTTTCAGTGGCGGCCGAGCAGCCGGTGACCAATAAGAGGGTCGTTACCGCGAGGGTTATTGATTTGAGCATTGACTAATTTCCTTCGATAGTTCTCTGACGCTGGGGTTTCGGTTTTGGCCAGAGATTGGATGACGCTGTAAATATGTTTTTGTGCAAGCTTCGCCATCAAAAAACTACTGAACTCTTATTCGACTTGAAGACTCTTGACTGTGTCTTTAGCCAAGAAAAATAAACCATTTCCAAATCCCTAAAGATTCCTGAATCAACCAGAGTTCATAGCTTTTGGGTTATTCCCACTTCCACATTCTGCCTGCAGTTTCTGGCAAAAGAGTGAGGAAGTTTGATCCGAGAATCAAACTTATTTTCTCGCTGTTATCTGCAATCGGAGCCTCAATACAAAAGCTAACGAATTATTGGTGCTTGGCATTCGGGGTTGAGATCCGTAGCACTGGAAACAAGGTGGTGACTTTGATTGCTCGAGGAGCAATCTAGCTCGTTCCTCACTGATTGAATTGCCGCCATCCACCACAATGGCTTGACCTGTGATGTAGCCCGCTTCTTTTGAGGCTAACCATGCGATTGTGGAGGCAACTTCTTCTGGTGCACCGCTTCTACCGAGTGCAGAGCGTTTGCCTTGATTTGCCTCATGGCTTGTTTGGGTGTCAGTTTCTATCCATCCCGGCAACACTGCATTTGCTGTAATGCCGTGCATACCCTCATCTATCGCTACGGATCTCATCAATCCGATTAGGGCGGCCTTCGAAGAGGCATATGCCGGCTGCTGACGCATCGCCATTAGCCCACCGGTTACCGAGGATACAAATATGATTCTGCCGTTCAGCGAATTTCTGATCAATGGAAGAGATTGTCTAGTTACCTTGAAGGCGGTGTCCAAGTTTCTTGATATGCCCTGACTCCAAGCTTCATCAGTGAGTTGAACCAGATCAATTTGCTCATTTTCGGCCAAGGGCTTGATCAGCGATGACATCCCTGCGTTATTCACCAGAATATCTAATTTCTCAATTCCGCTAACTAGTTGTTCGACTTGTTGGGTGTCAATCAAATCAGCCGTGTGAGCAATAATCCTTGGCGCCTTAGTGCCGAAGCGAGCTTGAGCCAGAAGCTCCAGCTCACTTTGTCTTTCAAAGATTCTGTCAGTGGTTGAGGTGATAACCAAAGAGCATTCCATTGCCAACAGAGTGCTTGCCGCGTGGAAGCCAATGCCGTTTTTTGCCCCAACCCCCGTTATCAGGGCGAAGCTTCCTTCGAGGTTGAACATGCTAATTAATTTAGCAGTGTGCGACAGGCTAAACTAAGCACGGTTCTTTGGAACTTTGCCCTCGTAGCTCAGTGGATAGAGCAAGAGCCTTCTAATCTCTTGGCCGTAGGTTCGATTCCTACCGAGGGCACAAAATTCATGCCGCTGCTCAATAATTCAATTCTTCTCGAAAAGCGCTGACCTTGGCCGGTTTAGAGGCGGTAAGGTCTTGGCACTTTGCCAGCGAACTTGTGCTGCAGTTTTATATCAGAGGGCTTTGAAAATAAGTTGAGTCAGCGGAATGCACAGAAGTTCATTTCATAAATTATTGAGGCAAACCCGGCTTAGTGGGAGTCTCACCAAAGGATGCTTGAAGTAATGAAAACGCTTAATGACACCAAAGTCTTCGATGTCGAGCTTTTGATGCAAATCAAGGACAGAGAGCGTTGCAGGTTTTGAGAAGGTAGCCATTTCGCGAGGTGAAATCAGGACCAAGCCCGACGGTTTTCACGAGGCTTGGCTTCGTCCTGCAGGGTGGGCGATCTTGGCGGGCACGCCAGGATCAATAAAAGCCCTTAAGGGCATAAATCGGATTGCTTTCGTGTGATGGTTTGCAGCCCTATCGGACCCAGGGGTTTAGCTGGATGGCTAGTTACCCGGACTGAGCGCACGGGGCCTTTGATAAGGTATATTTGGAATGCTGGGGAGTCTGGTCGGCCTAGCAGCTCGAAGAAGTTCGTGCATTAGCGGGTTCACCTATTGGAGGAATCGGCCACCGACCGCCTATGAGGAGAACATGTCGCGATCTAGCTTTTCGCTGACGATGTCTTGGCTGCGGGTCAGCCTGTGACGCTTACGGCGATTCTCTTCTCAACGCTGCTTCTTGTCGCCATAACTATGGTGGCAACTCGGTTTCTGGGTCGTAACGCAGGGTGGATAGCCGCCACCGGCTTGGGCGTCATCGCATTAGCTGTTGGTTTGCGAATACCCGAGATTCTTGAGAGTGCAAACTCCCCCTCTGGTCTAGCGGCCGTGCGCGAGGTGACTCCTTGGATCCCGAGCCTTGGAATCTCTGTGGGTTTGCGCTTGGACGGCTTATCTGCCCTGTTTCTGATAATCGTTTTAGGCATCGGGGCTCTAGTAATGGCCTATTCGGCTCGCTACATGTCTGAGCGCACCGTGCACCCGCACACTGGCTATTTTGCTTGGATGCTGCTGTTTGCTTTTGCCATGACCGGGCTAGTCCTAGCAGATGATCTGGTTCTACTTTTCGTTTTTTGGGAGCTCACAACTCTGTGCTCGTTCTTCCTGATCAATCGTTCAGGCGAAAAAGCAAGCGCACCTGCTGTTCGCACACTTTTGGTTACCGCAATGGGCGGCCTAGCGCTTCTATTTGCAGTGGTTTTGATTGTGGTTCGAACTGGCACAACTGTTCTTAGCGAGGCTTTAACCCACGAGGTGTGGATAGAGGATCAAGGGTTCACTTCTGGAATTGCCATTTTGGTTGCCCTGGCTGCCATGACGAAGTCTGCACAGTTCCCCTTCCACATGTGGTTGCCAGATGCGATGGTTGCCCCCACACCCGTGAGTGCCTATCTTCATGCCGCGGCCATGGTAAAAGCGGGCATTTACTTGCTAATGCTGTTCTCTCCAGCTCTTGGGGGCTCGATCGTGTGGCAGGTAATTCTTGTCTCAACCGGTCTCATCACAGCGTTGATGGGGGCCTTTTTCGCCATGCGACGTTTTGATCTCAAAGAGATCATGGCGTATTCGACCGTGAGCCAGCTGGGTCTGATCGTTGCTCTTATTGGGATTGGAACACCAGCGGCGCTGGCGACGGCTGCGCTTTATACTCTTGCTCACGCTCTATTTAAGGCTTCGCTATTTATGGTGGTTGGAATTATTGACCACCAGGCGGGCACCAGAGACATAAGGCTTTTGCATGGGTTGTGGCGAATCATGCCTGTCACGTTCATCACAACGTTATTGGCCGGGCTCTCTATGGCAGGAGTGATCCCACTGCTTGGTTTTATCTCGAAAGAGTACCTACTGGGTCAAATGCTGGATGCCGGCAGTCAGATGTGGGTGGGGATTGCTCTCACCGCTATTGCCGTGCTCGCGTCTGCCACCACCTTTGCCTACACCGGCCGCATTCTCCTCGGGGCGTTTT
>JBDNID010000018.1:0-1595 GCA_041688475.1 Aquiluna sp. | reverse complement strand
TGTCAATAGCAATCAATTCGGGAGTCAACGTGCAATGTTTGCCGACAAAGGCAATTTGGTGCAAGGTCGACAGCGGGGTTGACCTCGAGGAAGCGAACCATCTTTTGCCTTGGAGTATTTCAGGCTTTTCCCGCTGGGTCCTGAACGAGGCCATTGTGGTCGATCACAGGACCCCGCACCTTCGGCCCGGTTTGCTCTTCCTCACAGAACAGCCACTATCAAGCTCCAGAACCGGTGCAAGTAGGGCAAAAACTATCCGTTCGGGGACATCTCTTGGAGGGCCGAATTATACCGTTCCCCAGTCTTCTCACGCCCCACCCAACAAAAACCGAACTTCAAAGCCGGGGCCCGGGCCCATGGCCCCACACCTACTCGGAAGCCGCAAATCCGCCAAAAAAATTTTGGCACGCTGCGAGAACTGAATCTACCTGCTCTTGGTTCAAGTGCGGCCCGATTGGCAAGCTCACCAATTCCCTAGCGGTCCGGTCAGAAAAACCACGCCTCGACCCAATCTCTAAACCGTTATATGCAGCCTGCGAGGCCGGTGGAATCGGGTAGTGAATTGAGGTTTCAATTCCCTGAGCCGATAGAAAAGAAACGAAATCATCCCGCCGTGCCACACGAATCACGTAGAGGTGCCAGACGGGCTTTGCCCAGCTCGGAACCATAGGTAGCGACAGTAACCTGCATGCACCTGACCCCTTCTCTTTTTCCACAAAAGGCTCTAGCGCTGTGGTGTAAGCCTCAGCGATCGATGCTCTACGCCCATTCCACTGGTCTAACACCTTCAGTTTCTCGAGAAGAACCGCAGCCTGAAGTTCATCGAGGCGAGAGTTGACACCCTGAACCGCGTGTTCGTACTTAGCTCGTGAGCCATAGTTGCGCAGAAGTCTTACCTTTTCGGCGAGCTCCGGGTCGTTAGTTGTCACCGCGCCTCCGTCACCGAGGGCGCCAAGGTTTTTACCGGGATAGAAACTCCATGCAGCCGCTACCCCATGCCCACCAATCCTTTTGCCCTTGTAGAGAGCACCATGCGCTTGTGCTGCATCCTCGACCAACGAAATACCCAGTTCTGTGGACAGTGCCAGTAGCTCATCCAGGTCGGCGGGTTGACCGTAAAGATGAACGGCGATTATCGCCTTTGTACGGGAGGTAACAGCATCTCGAATAAGCCTTGGGTCAATGTTGAAAGTGTCAGGATCGGGCTCAACCGACACAGGTGTCGCCCCACACATCGTGACAGCGAGCCATGTAGCAATAAAGGTGTTGGCTGGGACAATCACCTCGTCCCCGGGACCTACGCCGATGGCTCGAAGAATGAGATGCAGAGCATCCAGGCCGTTTCCTATCCCCACCGCATGGGTGACGTCACAATACTTAGCCCATGCGGACTCAAAAACCTCAACCTCGCGGCCGAGTACGAATCGGTTGCTATCAAGAACCCGAGTCATGGCATCGAGTAGCTCAGAACGAATCTCTTGGTGCGGGGGGGCCAAATCTAAAAATGGCACCCGAATGTCGACCGTCTTGCTCCCGTTTCGTGAGGCCCGACCATCGCTCATCCTTGGGGCTCACTCAGATTCACAAACTCTTCG
>JBDNID010000116.1:0-3059 GCA_041688475.1 Aquiluna sp. | reverse complement strand
TGACCCCAGGGCTGTATTTATCTTCAAGGCTGCCTCCACACTAATAACCGCGGGAGCTAGTTCGGTGGTTTTGATCGGCGAAGCTCAGGCCTGCAACGTCTTCTGGCAAGTCGGTTCATCAGCAACCTTTGGAGCCAATTCGTCTTTTGCCGGATCCGTGTTAGCCCTATCCTCCATTACCGCTACTACTGGGGCCAGCTTTAGAGGGCAGCTATTAGCTCGAAATGGTGCAGTAACTCTTGATAGCAACACAGTCATTAACGACTCCTGCAGCAGTGCAACCGCAACACCAAGTGCAACCCCAACCCCAACGGCCACTGCAAAACCAACCCCAACCCCGACAATCACAGCAGATACTGGGGGAGGTGTGACTCCGACTGTTGATGGAGGAGAGTTGCCAGACACTGATGGTTCACAGTGGATAACGACACTTATATTTGGGCTTGCTCTGGCTGGTTCCGGAGCCGCAGCGTTGCTATTGAATTTGCTCCGACGAAGGAATGGCTAATCATCCGGCTAGGTCCTCTACAAATAAATCAAAGGTCCTAGTTGCAGCAAGCATCTTGGCAGTTGCCGGGCTGGCGATATCGGCTTTCTCTTTAGCCTTTATGCGGCCCACGGTTCCCGATCAAGTTGAGTCCATAAGGGCTCAGACCGAGGACTGTCTGACCCCAGACGCCAAATCAGAATGCGACCCCGATGAATCAATTGCTCCACCGGCCACTCCAATCCCAGAGCAAACAACTGCCCAAGTAGTTGCCGAGCCGATAGTAAATCTGTATTCGGAACATCCCGCGTTAGATGACCGAATCGGATCCATTACGCTTCCATCATTGGATTTGAGCTGGCCCATTTTTGAGGGCACCACTGAGACTCAACTCTCCAAGGGGGTCGGTCACTTTGTTGGAAGCGTGCTCCCGGGAATTAGAGATAATTCGGTGCTTTCTGGGCACAGAACCTCCGTGTTTGGCCGGCTCGGGGAGCTAGAAATTTCAGACCTGATCATGGTTCGAACCAGTGCCGGAGATTTTACCTATCGGGTTAGAGAGTTCAAAGTGGTTTTGAGGACCGATCGCACAGTAATTGTCCCAACCCCAACCGCAGTTCTAACCCTGACCACCTGTTATCCCTTTGACTCGCCAGGCGCCACCACGGAAGCCTTTATTGTCTCTGCGGATTTGATTGACTCAAAGCTCAATGACTAGAGCCCAAAAGCCGAGTTCGAACCTTCGATCGGATTTACAGTCACTCAGACCAAAACCGGCTTGGCCAGAACGCGTCTTATTGATTTAGGTATTTGAAGGGCCACTTGCCTCAGATGTATCGGAAATTAGCTCAACTAAAAAAGCCTTCGAAACCTGCAGTGAGATTTACTCGTTTTTTGTTATTTGCCTAAAAACTGAATCTTCGAGGCTAGCTCAACCCGGCTGATACGAACTTTTCTAGGGCCTTGGCCTCTGCTGAGAAGTCTGCCCCCTCGCCTATTCTTTTCGCAGCCGATGCAACTGCCCCGTAAATTATGCTGCACACCGCAGCGGGATCTTCGGTTCCAAGTTCTGTGAGCGGCGAGATTAGGTTCATCATGAAATATCCGTGCATGGCGCGCAGCATCCCGCGCTGGTCCTCTGGCAAAGTGTCAATGGAGATTTGTCGAACAATGCCGTGTTGTTTGCTAGAAAGATGAGCCAGCGAATAGTGAACCCAAACCCGAATTCGCTCCATTGGGTCTTTTAGTTCCATTCCTAGTCGTTCAATCTCGTTGCTTAGATCAGCCATTTCATTCAGCATGAGTTCGCCGAGGACATGCTCGCGCGACGAAAAGTACTGGTAAATAGCAGGTCTAGAAAGCCCGGTTGCTTTGGCCAAGCTGGCCATCGAAACCTCAGCGGTGCCGCCAGATTCTATGATCTGGATAGCAGAATCAAGGATCAGCTGCTGCTTCCGCGCAAAAGTGCCTGCAATGGTCATTGGAAAAGTTTAGTTCGCCGTCAACCCACTCGGAGGCGCTATCGGGAGCTTCACAGCTTATAAAGTCTCAGCAGTAGCTTTCGCGGCGACCTTAGCGGCGGAAATCACAAAATCTACGTCTTGTGCTGTGATTGCATTTGACACAAACCAAGCCTCAAAAGCGGATGGCGGCAGGTAAACACCTTGCTGGAGCATGCTGTTGAAAAAGACACTGAATGCATCGGTGTTTTGTTCTTTCGCATCATTAAAGTTCGATACAAAACCTTGTTTGAAGAAAAACGAAAACAAATTACCGCCAGTTTGATAGCTGTGACTAACATTCGCTTCACTTAGTGCAGCGCTTATCCCGGCACCAATCTCACTTGCAACATTATCGAGTCGAGCGTATACCTCCGAGGTGCAGTGTTCAAGGGTGGCCAATCCTGAAGCGGTTGCGATTGGATTCCCGCTGAGGGTTCCAGCTTGGTAAACCGGCCCCAGGGGAGCCAGTAGGTCCATAATCTCGGCCTTACCGGCTAAAGCAGCAATCGGAAAGCCGCCGCCGATTACCTTCCCGAACGTGAAGATATCCGCTTCCCAACCCTCTTTAAGACCGTACTTGCCCCACCAACCCCCAGCTGAAATTCTGAACCCAGTCATCACCTCATCGACAATTAGCAGTGCGCCGTGTTTATGCACCGTGTCCGCTAGGAATTTATTGAATCCCTCAGCCGGCGGTACCAATCCCATGTTGGCGGGTGTGGCCTCTGTGATAAGTGCGGCAATCTCTGACCCGCGTAGCCCAAAGAGGTCCTCCACGGCTTGGAAATCGTTGTAATCCAGAACTATGGTGTCCTGAGTTTGACCGGGCGTAACTCCAGGGGAGTTTGGCAAACCGAGAGTCGCGACACCCGAACCAGCCTGCACCAAAAGGGCATCGCTATGGCCGTGATAGCAGCCGGCAAATTTCACTATTAGGTTTCGGCTAGTGGCCGCGCGTGCTAATCGAACGGCGGTCATGACAGCTTCGGTGCCGGAAGAAACGAATCGAGCTCGATCACAAGAAGGCACGCGCCGTAAGATTTCTTCGGCCAGCAAAACCTCATTCTTAT
>JBDNID010000115.1:0-4802 GCA_041688475.1 Aquiluna sp. | reverse complement strand
GTTTGAGGCAAGTTCCGATGTGGCACAGGAGATACCGGCACCACCTAGGTCTTGAATTCCAGCAACTACACCTGCGTGAAAAAGCTCAAGGCAGCACTCAATCAGTACTTTTTCTGCAAATGGGTCACCGACCTGCACCGCTGGACGCTTGGTGGGCCCTGTTGATTCAAAAGTTTCAGATGCAAGGACAGAAACACCGCCGATTCCATCGGCGCCGGTTCTGGCTCCGAAAAGAATCACTAGGTCGCCTGGGTTTGATGCTTTGGCAAGCTTGATGTCTTCGTGCTTCATCGAACCGATTGATAGGGCATTTACTAAAGGGTTGCCCTGATAGACGCTGTCAAAGACAGTTTCGCCACCGATGTTTGGAAGGCCCAAACAGTTGCCATAAAAAGAGATACCTTCTACGACCCCGTGAACCACTCGAGCAGTATCGGGGTGCTCCGGAGCTCCAAAACGGAGTTGGTCCATGATTGCAATAGGTCTTGCGCCCATGGTCAGAATGTCTCTAACGATGCCACCGACTCCGGTGGCAGCGCCTTGAAAGGGTTCGATGTAGCTTGGGTGGTTATGGCTCTCCACCTTGAAAGTGACAGCTAAGCCCTCGCCGATATCCACCACGCCAGCATTTTCACCCATGCCGACCATGAGGTGTTTTTTCATCTCAGGGGTGACCTTCTCGCCAAATTGACGAAGGTAGATCTTGGAGGACTTATAGCTGCAGTGCTCAGACCACATCACCGAATACATTGCTAGCTCGGATGAGGTTGGGCGTCTGCCTAAAATGTTTTTAATTTCTAGATATTCGTCTTGTTTTAGTCCCAGCTCGGCCCAGGGCTGGGACTTTTCGGGTTCGGCTATCGCCTGGGTGACGGTGTCAACGTGCATCGGTCTTGTTGAAATCTCGGTGGTCATTAGGCGCTCACCAATGCCTTCAAAACGCTTTCAAAAAACTTCAGCCCATCTGTTCCGGAGCGCATTGCAATATCGGTGTCGGGTCCAAAGCCCGGTTCAACCGCGTGCTCGGGGTGAGGCATGAGACCTAAAACATTGCCACGCTCATTGGTGAGCCCGGCAATATCGTTCATTGAGCCATTGGGGTTTAGGTCTAGGTAGCGAAAGACCACTCGATTCTCGGCTTCGAGCATCTTTAGGGTTTCCTTCGATGCGATGTAGCCGCCCTCACCATTTTTCAAGGGGATTGTGATTTCCTGGTCTTTTTCAAAAAGGTTGGTCCAGGCGGTTTGGTTATTCTCAACCCGAAGCTTTTGGTCGCGGCAGATAAAGTGCTGCTTTTCGTTTCTGATTAGCCCACCTGGCAATAGGTGCGCTTCAACTAGAACCTGGAATCCATTGCAAATGCCAAGAACTGGCAGCCCCTGGGCCGCGAGCTTCACTACCTCTTGGGTGGCGGGAGCTTGAGCGGCAATTGCTCCACAGCGCAAGTAGTCCCCGTAGCTAAAGCCTCCCGGTAAAACCACTGCGTCTACCTTTTTTAGATTGCTATCGGCATGCCAGAGCGGAACCGGAGTTCCGCCTGCAAGCCGGATAGCCCTTTGGGCATCGCGGTCATCCAGGGTCCCCGGGTATGTGATTACGCCGATTTTCATAAGGGTTAAACCTCTTTGAAGACGTTCACAACGTCTTCAATGACGTCGTTGGACAAAAAGCTTTGGGCTAACGCTTTAGCGTTTTCTAGGTCGGCGTCTGTTATTTCGTTTTCGAAGTGAAGTTCGATTCGCTTGCCGATGCGAACGTTTGAGATGTTCTTATTTCCGGCTCGGTGCAGTGCGTTAGAGACTGCTTTTCCCTGAGGGTCTAAAAGATCCTGCTTGGGCATGATCTCAACGATTATCTTTGGCACTGTTCCCCTTCGGTTTGCTGGTCTAACCAGTTTCGGGATGGATAGGTTTTCTCGCAGCACTGCGAATACCCCCAAGTTTATCGGGATTCCACATCGGCTAATTTCATTGACTTTTCCACATTCCATCCATTTCCTAAACCTCACCGTTCGAAGAAAAGTATGTTTGTCTCGCAAGCCAAAATTCTGATCAAACTGGTCAAACTTATTTATGATTGAAACATGAAGAAGCTAGTGAGCGTTTATCAGGCGAAGACCGAGTTATCAAAATTGCTCGAAGAGGCACTGGAAGGCAAGGAGATTGTGATCACAAGGCACGGGGTCCCTATAGCAGAGATAAAGAGACTCGAAAAGCCGAGGCTTGCGCTCGGCGCATTGGCAAGCGAAGCAACAACATGGCCTGCGCTGACCCCCGAGTTTTTTGATTTAGGCGACGAGTTCGACGCTTGGCAACAAAACGTTGATCAGATCGAGTTCTGATGCTGCTTGACACCCACGTGCTGGCCTGGTTTTTATTTCAGCCAAATAACATAGGCAAGGTTCTGGTCAGAAAGTTTGACCGGATTGGTCAAGCATTTTTTTCGCCACTGAGCATATTCGAACTAGCTCAGGTAGAGAAAAAGCTTGACTACAAGCTGCCAGATGATTTGGTTGAAGTAATTGAAAGCCTTGGCCTTCAGGAGCTGCCGCTTTACGCTTCGCATTCTTTAAAGGCCAAGCGATTTGGAACCCTAATAAATACCGATCCGATAGACAGATTGTTGATCTCGCAGGCCAGCTCTGAGGAGATGACTTTTTATACCGCCGACCGCCGACTGCTGAGTCTAGATTTTGCTTGGATCAAGGACGCCACGATTTAGGTAGCCGGCCACCGCTTCCAAAACTACAAGCGCCCCTAACCGAATGGTTCTTTGATCCTCGGTGTCTCTTGACGCATCAATTTCAGTGATATCCATGCCGCGAACTTTGGGGCTTGCTAAAAGAGTGCGAACCGCTTGCCGAAGTTCAAAGGCGCTGATTCCTCCTGGCGCAGCCGCTGGGCAGCCAGGGGCAACACTTAGATCGCAAACATCGACATCGACATCTACGAAAATTGGCCCCTCGGCGTTCGCCAGGGCTAATTTGCAGGCTTGCTCGATGCCCATCTGGGCCAAGCTGGTGCGAGAGATAACTTGGATGCCAAGGTCATTGGCCAGTTGGGCATATTCATTGGAATTGGAAAAGTCATTTATGCCAATTTGAATAATGTTTTTAGGATTCAGGCCCGCTTCGATGAGCCTTCTCACCGGGCTGCCGTTTGAAATGCCATCTCTTAGGTCGTGATGGGCATCTAGGGTGATCAGCGTGGAGTTGGGTAAATCCGCTCCGAAAACTCCAAGCGCTGCGGCAAAAGTAATGGAGTTGTCCCCGCCCAGCGCAATCAGCAATTCTTTGTTTTGAGACCGAATGGTCTCAATTGTCATCTCCTCGTTCTGATCAGGGTCCTGAATCTGACCTAGGTCTTGAATCGAGATTGCGGCTAGATCGGTCCCAGTCGAATAGCTAAAGGTGGAGTACCTCTTGAGCGCCTCTCTAATTGCAGTTGGAGTGAGGTGAGCATTGGTTGGGCTGATTGAGGTTTTATGGGCTGGAATATCTATTAGCCCAATTGGCGAAGGCTCAGTTGAAATAAGTGAGCTAGCCCTAGACCACTTGAGATCCTCAGCCATGATGACCAAACTTTCTTGATATTTCTGTCGCCGCATTAGATAGCCGCTTTGCTATTTCAGCTAACTCTAGCTTTCCGAGCTCAATTGACTGAAGTGTCAGGGCGATGCCTGCGATGGGGTGACCCAGACCGTCTCTGATCGCCACACCGACCGAGGCGTAGCCCAAGCTCACTTCATCAATTTCTAGGGCGAAGCCCTGAGCCCGCTCGGCCTCAAGAGTTCCCAGCAGCTCCCTAAGATTTTTTGGACCGAGCCGTGTTCTTGTAGGTAGCTCTCTGCCTGAAAAAGAGGCATTGAGTTGTTTTATTTCCAAAAAGCCGAGCATCGATCTACCCGAAGCGGTTAGGTGGGCCGGGAGCCTAACTCCAATATCTGTCACAAGCTTGAGAGATTTTGCGGGGCGCTCCTCTAATAAATAAAGAACATCTGAACCGTCAAGCACACCTAGGTGACCAACCACCGTCGTTTTTGGCTGATAGCCGGCAACTAGTTCTCGAAGCGCGGGCCTGGCTAGTCTCTCTAGTGGCTCATGGCGCCGGTAGGCGCTGCCTAATTCCCAGGCGGAGAGCCCTAAGCCCCAGCGCTTTTCCTTTTCGTAGTGGATTGCAAATCCCGCCTCCTCGAGCACCTCGAGAAGCTGATAGCAAGAGGAGCGCGGGATGTTTAATCTTTTGGCTAAGCGGTCAGCAGTAGCTGGCTGCCCAATCTCAGCGAGGGTCTGTAATAGCGCGAGCGTCCTTGCGGCCGCAGGAACTCTAGTCATTTCTAAAGTATGTCTGAGATTTCAGACACTTGAGGTTAAATTACGATTGTTTCTAGGGGTATTTTCAAGTGAAATTTGATTATGAACGCAACGACGCGCATCCTCCACGCCGCAACCGGCAGTAACCTCACCGCCCAGGGCTGGCAGCAAGAAGCAGCCATTCGCATGCTGCATAATAATTTGGATCCGGCGGTTGCCGAACACCCGGACCAACTCATTGTTTATGGTGGCAACGGTAAAGCTGCCAGAAACTGGGAGAGCTTTGACGCCATAGTTAAAACCCTCACAAATCTAAAAAACGACGAGACGATGCTGGTTCAATCCGGCAAGCCGGTCGGTGTCTTTCAGACTCATGAGTGGGCGCCGAGAGTACTCATCGCCAACTCAAACCTCGTGGGCGACTGGGCAACCTGGCCGGAATTTAGAAGGCTCGAGCAGCTCGGCCTAACAATGTATGGGCAGATGACCG
>JBDNID010000114.1:0-1078 GCA_041688475.1 Aquiluna sp. | reverse complement strand
TGAGCCTCAAAGGCTCCGGTTGATGCCCCCGATGGCACGGCTGCGCGGCCAAAACTGTCATCTGATAGCAAAACCTCAACCTCGATGGTGGGATTGCCACGAGAGTCAAGAATCTCGCGGGCGCCGATTGCAGTAATGATTGACAAGGGTTCTCCTTATTTTGATTTTGCGTAATTGTTATCGCAGTTTTAGAAAAGTTGGCGGGTGGCCAAAAAACTTCGCTGTATTCGCTTGAAAGCTTAGCGAGTTAGCCGAGTGCTTTGAGATTTAGGTCGCTGAAGCTGGCCTCCAGTGTCAATTCCGCAAATAACTCAAAGCTCTGGGCTCTCATGTCATCCAGTTGAGCCTTCAAATTCTTTTGCCTTAGCTCTATCCGAACCTGGTACCCATAGGCGACCCCTTGGGCTTGCAATTTGATAGCAGTTTTTGCCAATGACGGATCGGAAATCAGCAGCACGACAGAATTAGTTTTGGAATCTAAAGGTGCGATGAGCTCCATAATTCGCTCAATACCCAAAGAGATGCCGACCGCGGGAACATCGGCACCAAGGTGCTTACCCACCATCGAGTCGTAGCGGCCACCGCCGCCAATCGAGGAGCCAGACTCGGGGTGCTCTATTTCAAATATGCTGCCGGTGTAGTAACCCATGCCTCGAACCAAGCTCGGATCAAAGCGAAGTCTTGCGGAATCGGCCAGCCCCTCAAAAAGCGGCAAAAGCAGCTCGGGCACTGCTGTTTGATTGACGCTCAAGAGCCACTGGGTTGCCTTTTTGGAAACCTCGGGGCCAAATTTATCGCCGAGCTCTTTGGCGACTCCTTCAACCCCAACCTTGTCAAGCTTGTCGATACTGATCATTGCGCTGAGAGTGTCCTTTGCCAGGATACCCAAGCTCGAAATGTTGCTGGTCAATAACTCTCTATGATTCACTCGAATTGTGGCGTCTTTGAGACCAAGTGCTGCGAGTGAGGCAAGAGCCGCGCTGAGCAGCTCGAGCTCCGCTAGCTCACTGGAATCGCCAATGATGTCAATATCGCACTGCATAAACTGGCGGTAACGACCTTTTTGCGGTCGTTCCGC
>JBDNID010000113.1:0-3798 GCA_041688475.1 Aquiluna sp. | reverse complement strand
GAGAGAAACTAAAGAGAATATGCCGAGTTCTAACTCACTCTTGTCCTAGAGTTGAAATGCCCTGCAATGATGCGTATCGAGGTATGAATGTCACTGAACAGCACACAAATTCCATCCATTGATGGTCGCGCGGAACTTACCGAAGCGACTTTGGAACTTGTGCAGCAATGGGTTTTGCGGTCATCGCAACTCAAAACCTCACCTTCTTCTCAGAGACTCGCCGGATTATTGCAGGACCCCAACGGTTTAGATTTTGCGGTTGGCTTTGTTGATGGAGTTATAAGACCCGAAGATCTAAAGGTTGCGGCCCGCAACCTCTATCGACTGCGAAAACTGACCCCTAAGTTTCTGCCCTGGATTTTGCGAGCCCTAATTTCAATTGGGGCAGTTTTAGCCCCAATTTTCCCCTGGATTGTTATACCAATTGCCAGGGTGGTGCTGAAAAAGTTCGTGTCGCACCTGGTGATAGACGCCAGCATGGGAAAGCTTGGAAAGAGCCTACGGAGGCTGCGTGAAAACGGAGCAAAGCTCAATATAAATCTGCTGGGTGAAGCGGTTTTGGGAGAAAAAGAAGCCAAGCGTCGAATTCAAGAAATCTCTCAGATTTTGGCACGTAAGGACGTGGACTACGTTTCGATAAAGGTTTCCGCCACAGTGTCGCCGCATTCAAAATGGGCCTTCGATGAAACTGTCACTGACGTTGTTCAAAGACTCGCCCCGCTTTATCAAATTGCGGCCACAGGGCCGACCCATAAGTTCATAAATCTCGATATGGAGGAATATCACGATTTAGATTTGACAGTCGCGGTATTCAAGAAGCTGCTATCTCGACCTGAGTTCAAGACACTCGAGGCAGGCATCGTGCTTCAGGCATATTTACCTGACGCACTTCGGGCGATGATCGATCTTCAGCAATGGGCAATGCTTCGCAAACTTGAAGGTGGAGCACCGATAAAGGTTCGCGTGGTCAAGGGGGCAAATTTGCCCATGGAGCGAGTGGATGCAGAGATTCACGGCTGGCCACTTGCCACCGTGCGCTCGAAAGCGGAAGCGGATTCAAACTACAAGCGCGTTTTGAACTACGCCCTAACCAAAGAGCGCGTGCAAAGCGTAAAAATTGGTGTGGCTGGGCACAATCTTTTTGACATCGCCTTTGCTTGGCTCCTAGCCAGTGAGCGAGGTGCCCAAAAGGGCATGGACATCGAAATGCTTCTAGGTATGGCCGAAACCCAATCCAAGGCGGTGCAGGAGACTGTAGGTGCACTTGTGCTTTATACCCCGGTTGTCCACCCCCAAGAATTCGATGTTGCGATTGCGTACCTAATTCGCAGGCTAGAAGAAGGTGCGAGTAGCGATAATTTTCTATCGGGCGTCTTTGAACTGGTCAACCCAGTCGTATTCGACAGAGAAAAAACACGCTTTTTGACCTCACTTGAGATTCTGGGCGATGAGGTTCCCATCCCAAATCGACTCCAAGATAGAAATTTGGATGTTGCAGTCACCCCTGCAGCCGGTTTCGAGAACGCGCCCGATACCGACTCTGCAATCGCTCAAAATCGGGCCTGGGGTTATCAAATAATAAAGAAAATTGAGACAAGCACCATTGGGCAACAGCTTGTTGAAAACCACACGGTCAGCTCCGAAGCCGAACTTGAACTCCTGATTGATAAAACTCACGAAGCCGGAATCGGCTGGGGTAAAAAAGACCCATACCAGCGAGGCCAGCTGCTGCATCAGATCGGTGTCACACTCGAGCGCAATCGGGATAAGTTGATTGAGGTCTCGATGGCCGAGGCCGGCAAGACACTTGATCAAGCGGATGTTGAAGTTTCAGAGGCTATTGACTTTGCTCATTACTACGCAGAGCGAGCCAAAGAACTTGCCGAGCTCGACGGGGCCGAACCAGACCCAATTCCGCTTACTGTTGTTACTCCTCCCTGGAACTTCCCGATTGCTATCCCAGCCGGCTCTGCGCTTGCAGCACTAGCTGCAGGTTCGGCGGTTATTTTCAAGCCTGCGGGGCTTGCGGCTCGTTGCGGCGCCGTGCTTGCTGATCTAATGCTCGAGGTTTTGGATAAGAATGTCTTTGTTCCAATTCAAATCTCGGAATCAGGCCTTGGGCACAGGCTATTGAGCCATCAAAAGGTAGGCCAAGTTATCCTCACTGGAGGCTATGAGACGGCCCAATTATTTAAATCCTTCAACCCCGGGCTGAAGCTGCTTGCCGAAACCAGTGGCAAGAATTCACTAATTGTTACCCCAAGCGCAGATTTAGATCTGGCCGCGAAGGACGTTGCTTATTCGGCTTTTGGTCATGCGGGCCAGAAGTGTTCCGCTGCATCAATTGTGATCCTGGTCGGCTCGGTGGCAACCTCCAAGCGCTTTACTCGGCAGCTTTTGGATGCAGTTACTTCGGTTTATGTTTCTCACCCTAGCGATCCAAAGGCTCAAATGGGTCCTGTGATTGCACCTCCCGAGGGAAAGCTTCTGACTGCGCTCACAAAACTGGGGCCTAAAGAAAAGTGGCTCCTAAAGCCCAAGCAGCTGGATGACACTGGAAAGCTTTGGTCCCCCGGCATAATTGGCGGAGTTAGACCACATACCACCAGCCACCTGGTGGAGTATTTCGGGCCTGTTCTCGCAGTGATGACCGCTCGCAACTTAGAAGAAGCGCTCGAAATTCAAAATGCTGTGGATTACGGTCTCACTGCGGGTATTCATTCGCTTGATGAATCCGAAATAAATTATTGGCTCAATTCAGTTCAAGCCGGCAATCTTTACGTGAATCGCGGAATCACCGGAGCGATTGTCAGACGGCAGCCTTTTGGTGGCTGGAAAAAATCCGCGATTGGGCCAGGCTCTAAAGCCGGAGGCCCAAACTACTTGATGGGCCTCACTAACTTCACTTCCAAGCCCAATAACTCTTTTGGGCAAATAACCAATGCGCGAATTAATAGCCTTCTGGCTATGGCGAGCATTGGGGAGCTCAATGACAACGAGCTGGGTGTATTAGTTAGAAGCGCCAGAAGCAGTCTTCAAGCTCTTAGTCAGGTATTTGAGAACTCCAGCGACCCTTCGGCTCTAAAGGCCGAACGAAATGTCTTTCGCTACTTCAGGTCTGATTGCAGCCTGCGGATTGATGAAACAGCGAGCGAATTTGAAACCTGGCGAGCGATTTTGAGCGCTGTGGTTTTGGGTCAAGTCAAGCTGAGTGCGTCAGCACTTCCGAAAAAGCTTATGAAGACCCTCGCTAAATCAGGGGTGGCGGTAACTATTGAGTCGAGCGCTTATTGGGCGGCAAAATTTAGCGGCAAAAGCGCTCGCATCCGATTTATTGGGGATCAAAGTAACTCGGAACTTTTAAAGCTCAGATCGAGCTGCGACATTTCCGTTTACGATGGCCAACAAACCGAATCGGGGCTAATCGAGCTGTTGCCCTTCTTCAAAGAGCAAGCGGTGAGTGTCACTGCACATCGTTTTGGGAGCCCCACCAAACTTGCAGACCAACTAGCTCTTTAGCTCGCTAGAGTTAATCCAAGAAGCTACCAGTTAGTTTGTGGAATTATTGCGAGCTGGCTAGTTTTAAAAACTGCTAATAACAAAATATAAGGAATCACTTGTTTATCCTCGCGAAACTTTCTCTTGCAAATCGTGCCGTAGTAGCACTCATCACCCTGATTGTCGGAGTCTTTGGCCTCTTGTCAGTTGGTTCTCTCAAGCAAGAGCTCATCCCCTCAATAGAAATTCCATCAGCCGCGATTGTCACCAGCTACCCTGGCGCCTCTCCGGAAGTAGTGG
>JBDNID010000112.1:0-2063 GCA_041688475.1 Aquiluna sp. | reverse complement strand
TTTCGTTCTTCATGGTCACCCTCGCCATCTACTTGACGATGAACATCAGCCTGTCGATTTTTGCAAGGTACGTGGCTAAAAAAACCAGTAGCGTAAAAAACTAATAGGGACTAAATAAAGCCCTGAGCCTGAAGCGCAATCTCCAGCTCCTCATTTGTTGGCACGATCAAAATTTGAGTACCGGAGTCTGAAATACTTCTAACCTGGCTGCTCCGAACCGCATTCAAATCCTTTTTGTAGTTCAAGCCGAGATGCTCCAGCCCATCAAGGACCTGAGCCCGCATCCCAATGGAGTTTTCCCCAACACCGGCAGTAAAAACTAGTGCATCAATCGGGCCAATCTCGGCCAAATAAGCTCCGACATAGTGCTTGATTCTTTGGGCGTAAACCGCAAGGGCATCAATAGCGACCTGGTCACCCTGAGCCGCTCGAGACTCAACATCGCGAAGATCGGAATCACCAGTCATCCCCAAAAGACCAGCATTTTTATTGAGACTCTGGTCAATCTCGTGAGTGCTCATTCCGGCAACACGCTCTAGGTAGGGAATGATTGCCGGGTCTAGGTCTCCCGAGCGTGAGCCCATCACCAGACCCTGCAGCGGAGTTAGCCCCATCGAGGTGTCGAAGGATTTACCATTCTTGACTGCACAAACCGAAGCGCCGCTACCTAGGTGCAAAATGATGGCGCTTAGATTGATTAGTTCTATCCCCAAAAACTCCGCGGCCTTTTTGGAAACGTAGGAGTAACTGGTTCCATGAAAGCCATACCTCCTGATGCCAAATTTGTTTTCTAATTGAGCATTAATCGCATAGCGAAAAGAACTCGCCGGCATTGTCTGGTGAAAAGCCGTATCAAAAACTGCAACCTGCGGCAAGTCAGCGAACACCTTCATCGCCCCCCTAATACCGGCTGCGTTCCCAGGGTTGTGAACCGGCGCTAAAGCGCTCAGGGCCTCAATCTCAGATATCACTTCCTCGTCGATCAGAGTTGGAGCTGAGAACTTAGAGCCTCCGTGAACAACCCGATGGCCAACCGCAAGCGGCCTCGGCCCAGAGAGCTTGGCCAACATCTGTCCGAAGGCTGCCGCATGGTCAGTGACTCGCTCAATCAAACCGGATTCTAAAGCGGCCGAAGAATCGACATCAATCAGCTGATACTTCAAGGAGCTGGAGCCCGAATTAATGACCAGAATTGGCCTCACTGCTGGCCCACCTGAATCGCAGTGATTGCGATGGTGTTTACGATATCGGCTACTAATGCTCCGCGAGATAAGTCATTCACCGGCATATTCAAGCCCTGCAAGATAGGCCCGATCGCTACCGCCCCGGCGGTTCGCTGAACCGCTTTATAAGTATTGTTACCGGTATTCAAATCAGGAAAAACGAACACCGTGGCATGGCCGGCGACGGTGGATTCGGGAAGCTTCGCCTTGGCAACTGCAACATCGACAGCGGCATCGTATTGAATCGGGCCCTCAACCGATAAACCAGGTTCGCGTTCGCGAACCAACTTGGTTGCTTCCCGCACCCGATCAACATCAGCTCCAAAACCGGATGCTCCGGTGGAATAAGAAAGCATCGCGACATAGGGCTCGATAGCAAAGTTCCTAGCGGTTTCGGCCGAGGAGATTGCAATGTCGGCCAGCTGCTCGGCCGTGGGCTCAGGAATCACAGCGCAGTCCCCGTAGACCAAAACCCGGTCCTCAAGAGCCATCAAAAATACCGAAGAGACAACCGAAACACCAGGCTTGGTTTTTATAAACTCAAAGGCCGGGGTGATGGTGTGGGCTGTGGTGTGGGCGGCCCCCGAGACCATGCCGTCGGCAACTCCGAGTTTGACCAACATGGTGCCAAAATACGAGACATCGGACATTTTTTTGGTGGCCTCGATGACAGTGACGCCCTTGTGGCTTCTGAGCTTGGCGTACTCGGCCACGCAGGCAGGAAGAAGATCTGAGGTTTTGGGGTTTATGATTTCGGCAGCTGAGAGGTCCAGCTCGAGCTCTCGAGCTCGGGCTCGAATGCTTTGCTCATCCCCCAAGAGAATTAGACTGGCGATTTGC
>JBDNID010000111.1:0-1158 GCA_041688475.1 Aquiluna sp. | reverse complement strand
ATCGCGGCACCGCGCGGCATTGACAAAACATAATCGGTAAGCAACGGCTTGAGAGCCAAATATTCGATGCCTGACTGGTTGGCAATCACGCTGCCTTGCGGTTGTCCGATGATGTCATCGTGCATCAAGTCGCCTTTGTGGCTTCCGAATCGACCGCCAACTGCCAGAACGATTGTGTTTAATCTGCCCTTGGGCCCTGTGAGCTGCACTTTATCGCCAGCTTGAAACTCTTCAGCCACGGTTTTTAAGCTCTCCAATATTTGCAGCAGTTAATTCGGTAAGCGACCTAATTACCACACCATTTGCAGTCGGAATAAGCGGAATTAGGTTTGGGATACCAACTGCCAAGGTTCCAGCCGCTTCAGCTGAAGCTAGTCCGGTGGCAGAATCTTCCAAAGCGATGCACCTCGTTGGGTCAGCGCCCAGCATGGCCGCGGCCTTGAGATAAGGCTCCGGGTCAGGTTTGCCCATGACAACCTCATCCCCTGCGACTACGGCGTCAAAGGCGTGAAAAGGAATCTGGTCCACCACCGATTGCGCCATGCGACGCATCGACATTGTTACCAGCGCGGTTTTGATGCCAGCCTTTTTCAAATCGGTTAGCAATTCCAATGCACCCGGGCGCCAGATCAGCTTCTGACTTAGATTCGAAACGACTTCGCTGGTGAGTCGATCGATCACCTGAATAACACTTAGGTCTGTAATCCCGAATCGCTTGCGCATGACATCGGCGGAATCGTAAAGACTCTTACCAATTAGATCCAGGGCGTCATGCTCAGTCCAGGTTGTGCCATATTCAACAGCTAATCGGCGTTCACTCGCCACCCAATAAGGCTCGGAGTCGATTAGTGTGCCATCCATGTCCCACAGGACGGCTTCCGGGAAATTGTTTTCAGACATCCACCCAAGTCTAGTTCGAAGGTCAATTAGAGTTTGGGGAAGAGATAAAAGGAGTTCCAATGCTGACCGGCCGGATATTAATAGTGGCCCTGCAGGGCTGGAACGATGCGACCGAAGCCGCTTCGGGCGCTCTCAGTGCAATCACAGAGCAAACCGATGCCCAGACTCTCGAATCGGTAGATCCGCAGGAATATTACGATTTTCAGCTTTTTCGCCCGATGGTTGAAATGGATCAGGAGGGCAACCGAGTCCTTATTT
>JBDNID010000110.1:0-3838 GCA_041688475.1 Aquiluna sp. | reverse complement strand
AGTGGTTACTCGCCGCATGCTTCACAATAGCCAGACCCAGTCCCGTTCCACCTGTTTCTCTCGAGCGAGACGGGTCCGCTCGGTAGAACCGCTCGAAGATTCGAGTCTGCTCAGCCTCTGGAATCCCGATTCCCGAATCAGTCACAGAGATCTCAGCAACCCCTTCGACAACTCGGAGTCCGACCCCAACGTGACCACCCGGATTCGAATAAAGAATCGCGTTTTCAATTAGATTCCTGGTTGCAGAAACGAGCATCTCAAAGTCGCCAAACAGCTGAACGGGCATTTCGGCAATTGCCGAAAGTTTAATTTTGTGCTGCTGGGCCAAATTCTGATTGCGCCCGACCGCCTCGGTAACCACATTCTGAAGGCTTACCAGCTTGCCTACTCTTGTGAGACTCGCGACCTGTACCCGCGAAAGTTCAATCAAGTCCTGAACCAAATGCCCCAGCCTTCGGGATTCGACCTGCATGGAGTTGGCAAATTTTTGAACCATCCGAGAGTCATCACTAGAGGACGCGATCGCCTCAGCCAGAAGCCCGATTGCCCCAACCGGAGTCTTGAGCTCGTGGGAAACATTCGCGACAAAATCGCGTCTAGTTTCCTCAAGTTTCTTGGACTCGGTTCGGTCATCCACCAAAAGCATCACGTAATTCTCACCAAAGCGAGCGGCTCTGGCGTCAACCCAAATTTCCTGTTTTCTCAAGCCGGTTTCTAGTCGAACCTCAGCTTGAAAGGTGCCTGAACCCTGCCTGGCTTCTTCAACGAGTTCGATCAATTCTTGATGCGCCAGCCTTCGGTCTTGCACCAGTCCGAGCTGCAGGGCACCGGGTGAGGCCTTGAGGGCCGAGTTATAGACATCCAGAACCACCCCCGCCGAAGCCAAAACATCAACAATTTGGGAAGCGACCTTTTCAAAAGCATTCACCTCGGCGGCTTCTGCTTTCGCTTTTTTGCGCTTGCTGACCAGCTTCACAAAACTCTCTCGCCTCGCGGTTTACCTAATTCTAGCCGAATGGTTCAACAACTACACTAGGGGTCGGCAGTTCTAAGCCAGAAAGAGTTTGCTAGCGATTTAATACAAATTAATAAGATGTTTGCTTTGGGAAGCCAAAATGCATCCAGGGGCAATGAAAGACGAGGGCAAAATGCGCACCGTATTCCAGCAAGAATTACTTGAAGTTCAGGCCCGACTAGTTGAACTAGCCGAGGGCGCAAAGACAATCATGGACAAGGGCTCAAGAGCTTTTCTAAATTCAGACGTTAGTTTGGCCGACGAGGCTCTGGCGCTGAGCGAGGCGAACGAGGAGCGCGCTCTAGATCTTGACGAGCTAGTGATTCGTGTTTTGGCCACGCAGTCCCCAGTGGCAAGAGACCTTAGAATCCTGGTCTCGGCACTTCGCATGAGTGCGTCTTTGGAACGCATGGGTTCCCTTGCCTCCCACATTGCGGCCATCGCCCGCTACCGCTTTCCTGGCAGCGCCGTTCCAGAAGCGCTGCGACAGACTTTTGAGGATATGGCCCGGCTAGATCTTGAGTTGGTTACCAAAGTGGTCAAACTAATCGGAAACACGGATCTGGATCTGGCTCGAGAAATTCAAGCCCAAGACGAGTCGGTTGACCGTTTGCACCGCAAAGTGTTTGAGGTAGTGCTGGATAAGGCTTGGCAAGAAAACGCCATGTTCACAGTGGATGTCACCCTAGCCTCAAGATACTTCGAGCGCTTCGCGGATCACGTTGTGGACATCTCCGCCAAGGTCAGCTTTCTACAGACCGGTGAGTGGACCGATATCTAACTACTTTTTACCCTGATTCGCAACAGCCTTGGCTCCGGCCAGGGCGGCCTCAGGATCTAAGTATTCGCCGCCACTGACCAGGGGCTTCAAGTCTTCATCTAAGCGATAAAAAAGTGGAATTCCTGTTGGGATATTTAGTTGGGCGACGTCCTGATCGCCGATGCCGTCAAGCTCTTTTATCAATGCCCGAAGCGAATTACCGTGGGCTGTGATTAGGACGGTCTTATTTTGTTTCAGACTGGGAACGATCTCGGAATCCCAAAATGGCATCATCCTTGCCAGAACATCCTTCAGGCACTCGGTGCGAGGCAGCTGTTCCTGCAGCCCTTGGTATCTTTCGTCATGAGCCTGGGAGTATTGATTGTCATCCGCAATCCTCGGAGGCGCAACATCGAAGCTGCGACGCCAAATTTGAAACTGCTCTGGTCCATACTCCCTAAGCGTTTGGGCCTTATCTAGGCCCTGCAATGAACCGTAGTGACGCTCGTTTAGGCGCCATGATCTAAAAGTTGGAATCCAATTGCGGTCCATTTGATCAAGAGCAATGTGGGCGGTATTGATAGCTCTTTTTAGCATCGAGGTGTAAAGCACGTCGGGCTTTAGCCCCGAGGCCTCCAAAAGTTCACCGGCGCGCTTTGCTTCTTTTCGGCCTTGATCACTTAAGTCAACATCCACCCAACCAGTGAAGACGTTTTTTTGGTTCCAAACGCTATTGCCATGCCTAAGTAAAATCAGGTTATAAGTCATGTTCCAAAGCTTAGTCAACCCTGGGTAATAGCTTCCGGGCCGCCTCCGGCTCGACCCCTGCAGCGATTACCAAGTCGACATAAAGCGGCCGGATCTGCATCAAAACGGCAATTTCGCTCTGCGGCAAAGCCGGAGAATATCCCTCAATGGCGAGCTCTTTCGCTAGTTTTCGCAGGTATTTTCTGGCTTTCTGAGTCACCGAGAAATCATCCGAAGTTTGCTCCAAAAGATCCACCGCGATCAATATTTTGCCCAACAGCTTCGCCAGCTGTGGCCTCGGTTTGTCGTCCCTGATTAGGTAGTCGATTCTTCGAGCCAGCACTCGCAGGTTTCTGGTTGCAAGATCCATACCCGCCGCCACTGCTTGCTGCTCCGCAATTTCATACTTTGCCCAACTATAAAAAGGGGATATGCGCGCAATGGCCTGCGCGCTTTGAAGCGTGGCTTGCCAATTGTCGACTAGCGTTTGGGTCTTGCGAATTTCCTCTAATGCACCATGGGCCACTGCAACATCAGGCTTTAATAAAACCGAATGCAGGGCTTCGAGCGTCTTTGTAAAAACCCCGAATAACGCCTTGGAGTCGGCTTTTGCCAACTTGATTGGGTTTCTCGGCAAGAGGGCCGTAAAAATCAGCGCTACGGCTCCCCCGATAAGACCATCGATCGCTCTGGAATAAATACCGGTAGCTGGAGTCTCTAAAAGCTGCACCAAAACCGCCTGCAGCGCCACGGTAATTGTGAAGGCGGGGTTTGAGGTGAAGAGTCTCGCAAGCATCATCGCCAAAGCGATAGCGAGGGCGAGCTGAAGGGCACCAGAGCCCAGTGTCAGTAGCAATGATTCGCTAAGCAGCACGCCACTAAACATCGCAATTGCGGTTGACAAAACTTGCCTGGGCCGTGAGTCCCTATTGAAACCTAGCGAAGAGATTGTGACGGTGACCGCTAGCAGCGGAACAGCGTGACCAAGCCCATATTTTGCGATTAGGTAAGCGGTGAGGGCTGCCAAAACAATCTGACCAATGCTCCAAAGTGAATCCCGTACTCTTGAAAAAGAGAACCGGATCACAAAGCGGTTCATTTTTTGCCGCTGAGCTTAAATGCCGATGGCCTTGGAAGATTAGCCGCCTTGCCGGCATCGAAAGGAACCAAAACCTCTTGGGTCGCGGCATAGCGGCCAGTAGCGGTTTGAACCATCAGGTCCAGATAGGGGGTATTTCTATTCACCAGTGCCAAAGCTACTGACCCGGCTTCATAGTGCAGCGCAGCCGCCCTGACCTTTCCGACCAGCTTGTCCT
>JBDNID010000109.1:0-3820 GCA_041688475.1 Aquiluna sp. | reverse complement strand
CAGGTGTTGTCTCCGCTGTCACTGCTGGAAACGGAACAATTGGTTATGCTGACGCTTCTCGCGCCGGAGACCTGGGAATCGTAGCAGTCAAAGTTGGTCAGAACTTTGTCGCCTACTCTGCCGAAGCAGCAGCGGCTGTAGTCGATGCATCACCACTGGTTGAAGGACGTGAGTCTTACGACTTGGCCTACAAAATCGACCGCAACACCACCGCGTCGGGAGCTTATCCAATCGTCTTGGTTGCTTATCTGATGGGTTGCAACGACTACGCGGATGACTCGTCAGTTGACCTTGTCAAGGCGTATGCCACATTCTTGCTCTCGGAAGAGGGACAGAACGTAGCTGCCACTTCTGCAGGCAACGCTCCAATCTCGGCAACCCTTCGCCAGAAGGCTCAAGTGATCGTGGACGCAATCCGGTAAGCAAACAAAAGGTAAACAGAACCCGGTCCGAGTCATCAGACCGGGTTCTGTTCATTATGTTAGGAAACAAATTAATGAAAGACCTCTTGCCGATGACTTCCATTGAAAATATCAGAGCCCAAACACCGGTTCGAAGACTCGGCGATATCGTTTTCTCGAACGCTGCCACATTTGCTGGGGTCAGCATATTGGCAACACTCGCATTGGTCGCAGCTTTTTTGATAGCGGAATCGATCCCCGCCTTCACTGGCGTCGAGATTGCAGCAGCAAAGAACGGCTTCTGGGCTTATGTCGGCCCATTCGTTTTTGGAACCGTATTTGCCTCTACCATCGCACTTTTGATTGCAACTCCACTTGCTGTGGGAATTGCCCTCTACATTTCACATTTTGCGAACCGCAGATTTTCTCAGGTCTTGGGTTATGCGGTCGATCTTCTTGCGGCGGTCCCCTCAGTGGTTTACGGGCTCTGGGGGATTCTAGTTTTGGCCCCCTTTCTAACACCCAGCTACCGCTGGCTAAATGAGAACTTGGGGTGGATTCCATTTTTCTCAGGCACGGTATCGGCCACCGGTCGCACGATGCTAACAGTAAGCATCGTGCTGGCAATCATGGTTCTTCCAATCATGGCGGCGCTGATTAGAGAAATTTTTCTTCAGACCCCGCGGCTCTATGAAGAGGCGGCTCTGGCCTTGGGCGCGACTCGCTGGGAAATGATCAAGATGGCAGTGATTCCCTTCGGACTCCCCGGAATCATCTCAGCAGCGATGCTCGGTCTCGGTCGAGCTCTGGGAGAGACCATGGCCGTTGCCATGGTGCTTTCTCCCTCCGCCGTGATCGGATTCGCAGTTCTGACTTCCACTAACCCAAACACAATCGCCGCCAACATCGCATTGCAATTCCCCGAAGCTGGTGGCAACTACGTGAATCTCCTGATGGCCACCGGTCTTGTGCTTTTTGCCATAACGATGCTTGTGAACCTAGGGGCTCGCTGGGTCATAAATTCCCGCAAAGAATTCTCAGGAGCGAACTAATGACCTCACTGCAACAGCCCTCAAGCCTGCAGGGCTCAAAAGATCTTCCGAGATTTGTTAGTCCCGCTCTTTTATTGGCTAGCGCCATTATTTCGCTGGTCACTCAAACTTCTCTAGCGGCTACCACTGCGCTTGAGATAAATCTTCTGGCCGTTGTAGTAATCGCCGTTTTGGGCTACGCGTTGGCTCTTTATTTGATCTCGTATTTTATTGAGGGCAAAAGAAAAGCGAAGGACCGCTTCGTGACGGTTTTAGTTTCTTCGGCTTTTGCGGTCGCCATTGTGCCACTTATTTCTCTGGCCTACACGGTTGTAACCAAAGGTGCGGCCCGGTTTGACCTCGACTTTTTCACCTTATCGATGCGAAATGTCGTGGGGCAAGGAGGAGGCGCCCTGCACGCGATCGTCGGAACCCTCGAAATCACTGGCTTGGCGACTCTTATTTCGGTCCCAATTGGCATCATGACCGCAATTTACTTGGTCGAATATGGCCGGGGCAAGCTGGCCAAAATGGTCACATTCTTTGTCGATGTAATGACCGGAGTGCCCTCGATTGTGGCTGGGCTCTTCGCATATGCGCTTTTCGTAGTCTTTTTCGGCCCAGGAGTAAGAATGGGGATAGGCGGCGCAATTGCCCTGAGCGTTTTGATGACTCCCGTGGTTATCCGCGCTACCGAAGAAATGCTTAAGATCGTTCCAAACGAACTCCGTGAGGCCGCCTACGCGCTCGGGGTGCCAAAGTGGTTGACGATTCTAAAAGTTGTTCTGCCTACGTCACTCGCCGGAATTGCAACCGGCATCATGATTTCGATTGCGCGAGTTATCGGAGAAACAGCTCCGCTATTGATCATTGCCGGCTTCACAGCCTCAATGAACTACAACCCGTTCGATGAGCGAATGGCCACTCTGCCAGTTTTCGTATTCACCTCATATGCCAATCAGGGCGTTGAAATGCAGGCCTATGTAGATCGTGCCTGGACCGGGGCCCTGACCCTGATGCTGATTGTCATGATTCTGAATCTGGCGGCTCGCCTGGTTTCCAAATTCTTCTCCCCGAAGGGATAAACAAGAAATGTCCAAGAGAATCGAACTACTGAACCTCAACGTTTACTACTCAAGTTTCCTGGCGATAGCGGATGTGAATATGGTGATTCAGCCCCGCGCCATCACCGCATTTATCGGCCCATCCGGTTGCGGTAAATCCACACTCATAAGAACCCTGAACCGAATGCACGAGGTCATTCCCGGTGCCCGAGTTGAAGGCCAGCTTTTAATGGATGGTGAGGATGTCTATGGTCCCGGTGTAGACCCTGTGCGTGTCAGAAGACAAGTCGGCATGGTGTTTCAGCGCCCAAACCCTTTCCCAACCATGTCGATTCGCGACAACGTCTTATCGGGCTACAAGCTCAACAACTCGAAGATGAGCAAGGGTGAAGCCGAGGAACTAACCGAGAAATCTCTGGTTGGTGCGAATCTTTGGAATGAAGTCAAGGACCGCCTCGATAAACCAGGCTCCGGGTTATCAGGTGGTCAGCAGCAGAGACTTTGCATTGCCAGGGCAATCGCGGTTGAGCCAGATGTGATATTGATGGATGAGCCAACTAGTGCCCTGGACCCCATCTCCACGGCCGCGATTGAGGATTTAGCCGTTGAGCTAAAAGAGCGTTTCACGGTTGTCATTGTCACCCACAACATGCAGCAGGCCTCCAGGATCTCAGACATGACGGCATTTTTCACCATTGCTGGAACCGGAATGCCTGGCAAGCTGATTGAATACGACCGCACGGATAAAATCTTTTCAAACCCGTCTGAGCAACAGACGGAGGATTATGTTTCTGGCCGATTTGGTTAGAGACTAGAGCTCACACAAACGTTTTGGGGCATAAATGATTGAGCAGGTCACCTCAGATTTACCCGAGCTCAAAGTCAAATCGGGCAAGCCCGCCAGAGTCTTGGTTACTGGCGCCACCGGATACATAGGCGGCCGGCTCATCCGAGAACTTTTAGCTCACGGTTATCAGGTCCGTGTTTTGGTCCGAAACGCCCAGAAGCTCCAGGATTACCCCTGGAAAGACCAGGTGGAAGTTGTCGAAGGCGATGCCGCAGACCCCGAAAAGATATCGCTCGCTCTTAAAAACATCGACTTGGCCTATTACCTTCTGCACGCTCTGATGATTGAGAAAAACTTTGAGGCAAAAGAGGCCGAACTCGCAGAGTTCTTTGGTAAAGCCGCAAAAGATAACAAGGTTAAAAGAATTGTTTATCTTGGCGGCATGATTTCTAACGATGACCACCTTTCCCCGCACATGTCGGCCCGAGCCAAAACCGGCGAGATCCTTCGCAACTCTGGGGTCCCCACCATCGAACT
>JBDNID010000108.1:0-2216 GCA_041688475.1 Aquiluna sp. | reverse complement strand
GACCGTGGTCGACACGCGCAGCGTGCCCTCAACCCAGAGTGGCATGAGAAAATCGGTTGAGCCGGTTCGTTCTAAAACACTTGGATCCGCGTTCCCGATGGGCACAATTCCAGGGGCGTTGATACCGGCGAGCGCTAGGCCTCGAGAGACATTTATCCCCTTACCAGCCAGCTCCTCGCCAACCTGGTAGGCGCGATTCACCGCCCCCTCTTCAAGGTTTTCTACGAAGTAAGTTCGATCAAGAGTTGGTGCTGGTGTGAGAGTGACAATTGGCGAGGAGGGGCCAGCCATTGGGTTCTCCTAGGATGTGAGGGTGGAAGATTTCGCACTCACATCGTTGTAGGCGCGATTCCACTATAACTAAAAAAGTCTGGCTATTCTTTAGAGTCAAGCTCCTTGGCGGTAATTGAGGTTGCGGATTCTTCAATGACTTTCGGGCTCGATATTGAATCAATGGCTAACTCATTTTCATCGAGATCGTTCAGCTTGCGAGCGGTCACAAGAACTCTTGATTCCAGTGACGACACGAAGCTGTTGTAATCCTTAACACTTGTGGTGATTGACCGACCCAATTTGTCGGCTAGCTGCGCAATCTTCCCGATTCGATCGTAGAGCTCTTTGCCGAGTTTGATCATTGAGCGAACTTGAGACTCATCGGCATTTTGACGCCAAATATAATTAATCGTTTTTAGCACTGAGAACAAACTCACCGGCGAGGCTAGTGCCACATTCTTTTTGAAGGCGTATTCCAAGAGCCCCGGGTCGGTATCCAGTGCGGCGGATAGCAAGGACTCGGAGGGCACAAAGCAGATTACAAAATCTGGACTTGCGCTGAGGCCGGCCCAATATGTTTTGGCCGCTAATGCATCGATGTGACCGCGAACTGCCTTGACGTGCTCTTCAAGAAGCCTCCTCCTTCTCGAAAGCTCCTCACCGCTTGCCATTTCTGAAATTGCACTGGCTTCTTGATAAGAATTAAAGGGCACCTTGGAATCGATGGCAAGAGACTTCCCTCCCGGCAGATTGATTACCATATCGGCTCGGCCCATCCCGGCATCGGAAGAAATTGTGGCCTGTTCAGAAAAGTCGGCGTGCTTGATAAGCCCGGCTAATTCCACAAGCTTGCGAAGCTGAGCCTCACCCCAAACACCTCGCAGGTTATTGGAACTGAGGGCCCGTGCCAGTTGCTGAGTCTGTTTACGAAGATTCTCATCGGTTTCGATTGCGCTTCGAAGCTGCTCTTGGATAGAGCTGAATTGCTCGGTACGGTCTTTTTCGAGACGTTGCACTACGATCTGCATCTGTTCCAGTTGTTGCTTCACCGGTGCCAGCTGCAAAAGCACTTTGTTTTCTTGGTCTTGGCGAAGGGACTGCTCTTTTTGCGCCTCATCGGCTTTTTGAAGCTGTTTACGAAGCTCTTGTTCGGTCGCCTCTAAGGCTCCCAGCCTCCCAGCCAAATCGGCGTCTTGGCCAGGAGCACGTTTTTTACCCAAGAGATATCCGAGTAATCCGCCGGCAGCAGCACCTATAAAAAGGCCATTGATTAGAAGCCAAATTGCATTGTCCATTTATGAAGTATCGCAGTGGCTTCAGACAATGAGAGGTTTCAACTTTTGTTTTGTGGCGATCAAAAGTTCGCTCAGATCTTGAGCACCGTGTCGATCCGCCATGTTCACCACGATTCTGGCGCAAGCATCCGAATCTGCAAGTGCATCGTGATGCCGAAACTCCTCGTGACCAATCGCATATGCCACAGCGTTCAGGCGATAGCTTTCAAGTACGTATGTTCGCCTCGCCATCTGCAAACTGCAGGCGTAGTTCAGGTTCGGTAAATCGAAATCCACTGCCTGCGCCGAGTCCCTTAGTACCCGCATATCGAAACTGGCGTTGTGAGCCACCATTGTGAGTCCTTGAGTAAAAAGTAGGAGCTCGGGCAGGACTTCGTGCCACTCGGGCGCATCTGCTACATCCTGGGGATAGATGCCGTGAACATTTATATTGCCCTGATTGAACCAATTATTTGGGTGGGGGGGCCTAAAGATCATTGAAAGTGATTCTGTTATTTGCCCGTCTTGAACCCTCACCAAGCCCACCGCACAAGGGCTAGCGGGGGACGAGTTGGCCGTTTCAAAATCAATTGCACAAAACTCGAGGGCCATAACCCAAGTATGAGGCAATAAACTTTGGCCCGTGGCCCTAACTATCGGAATCGTCGG
>JBDNID010000017.1:0-1246 GCA_041688475.1 Aquiluna sp. | reverse complement strand
GAAACCTTAGTTCTTGGAAACATAATGAATCCTTCAAACTTCAACACATCTAGGGTTACGCTTTTTTGACTAGCCAACGCATGAGTTTTTGGGACCACAAGCAGTGATGGTTCAGTAAGCAGAAGGCTCATCTGTAGACCCTGTGATTGACTGATTTCTCGAAGCACTCCGACATCAATATCTCCGGTTCGCAATCGAGGAAGTTGCTCTTCGGACGTTAGTTCGACTAGGGAGAGCGGTATGCCGGGCGCGCGCTTATGAAGCTCAGCTGTGAGCTTCGGCAGGATCCCCAGCGCCGCCGAAGCTACAAAACCCAGGCGAACAGTTCCGGCATCACCTTGAATGGCATTTCCCATTCGTTGTCCAAATAGCTTGTGAGCCAAGAGCAGCTCGCGAGCATGCTCTAGAAAAATATCTCCGACCTCGGTCAGTGCAACGGTTCTAGTTGTCCGTGCTATTAGCTTGGCCCCCGAGGTCTGCTCGAGTCTCCTAATCATCTGAGAAAGGCCGGCTTGGGTCATTCCTAGCTTCTGCGCTGCTCGACCGAAGTGGGCCTGTTCGGCCACTTCAACAAATGCCGCCAGCGACTTTATGTTCATGCTATTTATCATAACTACTTATGAATAACATTCTTATATTGCCGTAGTTATTAATAATCCCGTGAGGTAACTTTGACTAATCACACCGCAGTGAAGGAGCTTTCTTGTCTTCAACCAGTTCGCACGGATCACAAATTCCCATGAACCTAATCGGGGGTCAATGGCTTGCGGGCAGGGGTGAAATGCTCGAGAGTGTCAACCCGGCGAATCCCAAAGAAGTTGTCGCAAGTGTTCAGCAGTGCAGCTCGGCAGATGTTGATGCCGCGGTCTTAGCCGCAGTAACCGCCCAGCCTTCCTGGGAGGCACTTGGAATTATTAAGCGCGGTTTAGTTCTTCGCGAGGTAGCGGATCTAATGACCATTCGCCGTGAGGAACTTGCGGCCTTGATGACTCAAGAACAGGGCAAAACCCTTCCGGAGGCCCTCGGAGAGATAGATGGCTCGGCAGAAACCATTCGCTATCACGCCAGCAGCTCAAGAAACCCAATTGGCAAGACCTACCCATCTTCTTTTCCTGGAGAGCACATCGAACAGGTCAGGGAATCAATCGGCGTTGTAGGCATAATTACGCCTTGGAATTTCCCAACTCAAATTCCTTCTTGGAAGATCGCACCAGCTTTGCTGTGGGGAAACTCCGTGGTGTGGAAG
>JBDNID010000107.1:0-2984 GCA_041688475.1 Aquiluna sp. | reverse complement strand
CCAAGGACCTAGCTAACTGGGTTCCCCTGATGGCTCAGGGCCGCTCTGATGGGATTTTTGGTGTAACGAAAATTGACCAAGGAACCGATGTTGACTTCGGGGCAATTACTCAGCAGTTGATTTCCTGGCTCGAAAAAAATGAGGTTCGCGTTGAGGTCAAGACCGAGGTAAAGGGCCTCTACCAGTTCGCTGATGGCGACTGGCAGCTCACCCTCGGGGGCTCGGACTGGACCCGCATGGTTAGGGCCAAAAAGGTCTTCGTCGGAGCTGGCGGTTACGCACTCAAGCTTTTGCAATCCTCTAAGATTCCGCAGATAAAGGGTTACGGAACCTTCCCGGTGTCGGGGCACTTTCTGAGGACTAACAATCCCGATTTAGTTGCGCAGCACCAGGCAAAGGTTTACTCGCAGGCAGCAGTAGGAGCTCCTCCGATGTCGGTCCCACACCTTGACACTCGAGTGGTCGATGGCAAGACCTCGCTCTTGTTCGGCCCTTTTGCGGGGATAAATCCAAAATTTCTCAAACGGGGCTCCATTTTAGATCTGCCTCTCTCGATCAGGATTGCCAACATCGTCCCGTATTTGAGCGTGGCTATAAAGAACTTCTCGCTGGTGAGATATCTTGTGAAAGAAATTTTGAAATCTCGAAAGCAGAAACTTGAGAGTTTGCGAGAGTTTGTGCCAGAGGCAAAAGATCAGGACTGGTTTTTGTATGAAGCCGGGCAACGCGCTCAGGTAATCAAGCCCGGCATAGGCGGCGGCTCTTTGCAGTTCGGCACGGAGCTAATTGCGAGTGAAGATGGCACTATTGCGGGATTGCTGGGAGCATCGCCTGGGGCCTCAGTTGCGGTCAGCGTAATGCTCGAAGTTTTGGAAAAGTTCTATCCGACAGAATTCGGCGACTGGAATCAGAAAATTAAACAGATGATCCCGAGCTATGGTGAAAAATTGAATGAGGATGCCGCGTTGGCGAAAAAGACGCTGGCTAAAAGCGCGAAGACTCTTGGGCTAATCTCCTAGAACACTAGTCTTCGATCTCCAGTTGGCCGCATTTGATTACTTAGCTAGCTGGCTTTTATGCCCGTAATAGCTTCCTAGTCCCGGCGATCCTGGATTGGCCGTGGGGCCGAAAAATTCGTTATTTAATCTTTGCTTTTTGTCATGGTTGCAGCTCTTCAGTGTTGCGTTATGGCTCGTCTGCGCGTAACTTGAAGGAAGTGTTTACCCATAATTAAAGACCCGAGAGGCCATCATGGCTAGTAGCGTCACTCAGAAAATTATCGCTTCACACCTACTTAGCGGCGAAATGATTCCAGGGGCGGAGATTGGCCTCAGGATTGATCAGACTCTGACTCAGGACGCAACAGGAACCTTGGTAATGCTCGAATTAGAGGCTCTTGGGCTGGATCGGGCTCGTACTGAGATATCGGTGCAATATGTAGACCACAACCTATTGCAGGCCGATAGTAAAAATGCTGAGGACCACGACTTTCTCAGGTCGGCTTGTCAGCGCTTCGGGATCTGGTATTCAAAGGCCGGCAACGGTGTCTCACACCCGACACACATGCAAAGATTCGGCATTCCTGGCAAGACGATGGTTGGTTCTGACAGTCACACTCCGGCGGCGGGGTCGCTCGGCATGTTGGCAATTGGGGTTGGTGGTCTGGAGGTTGCCCTGGCTATTGCTGGCGAACCGTTATTCATAAAAATGCCCGAAATATGGGGTGTTCGTCTCACTGGTGTGCTTCCCGAATGGACCAGTGCAAAGGACGTAATTCTGGAAATGCTGCGCAGACATGGCGTCAAGGGTGGCAAAGACCGAATCATCGAATACTACGGACCCGGTCTGGATAACCTGACTGCTATGGATCGCCATGTGATAGCCAACATGGGAGCCGAGCTAGGTGCAACTAGCACCGTGTTCCCTGCGGATGAACAGGTGCGGATGTTCCTGTCTTCAGAGCAGCGCGAGGCTAGCTTCACCGAATTGCTTGCTGACGCCGGCTCTTCCTACGACTTATATGAAGAAATTGACCTTTCGCAGATAGTTCCGCTCATCGCACTGCCGAGTTCCCCGGGCAATGTGGTGCCGGTGAGCGAAGTTACTGGCCGCCCGGTTGCACAGGTTGTCATTGGATCCTCCGCGAATCCTGGACTGCGCGATTTCGCAATTGTCGCCCACATTCTCAAGGGACGCCAGGCTCACGCGGGGGTTTCCTTAGACATCAACCCGAGCTCAAGGCAGATTTTGCAAGATCTCACCAGAATGGGAGCAACCCTTGATCTTGTTGCCGCGGGTGCAAGGCTTCACCAATCGGGTTGCATGGGTTGCATTGGCATGGGCCAAGCACCCGCTAACGGAAGCATCAGTTTGCGCACCATGCCTCGAAATTTCCCCGGTCGTTCCGGTACCAAGGAAGACTCGGTTTATCTGTGCTCACCGGAGACTGCAGCAGCTGCGGCGCTAACCGGTGTAATCACCGATCCACGCAGTCTCTCTGATCTGCTCGAGATGGATTACCCTGAACTCCAGCTTCCTGAAATCTCGAGTGTGAACTTAGATATATTTGAAGAACCACTCGCACCCTTAGCTGCAGCACAGGTCGAGTTAGTAAAAGGCGAGAACATCACCTCGTTACCCTCTTTTCCTCCCCTAGCGGATCTAATAGAGGCCCCCGTCATTCTCAAGCTTGGTGACGATGTCTCGACGGATGAGATACTTCCGGCGGGCGCCCGAGTTTTACCCTATCGAAGCAACATTGCGAAACTCGCCGAGTTCACCTTTGGCCAGATAGACGAAACCTACCCAACCCGTGCCACCCAGATCAGGGACACCTCGGGTCACATAGTGGTGGCGGGTTCTAATTATGGACAAGGTTCCTCAAGGGAGCACGCTGCTATCGCCCCACGTTTCTTAGGGTTGCAGGTGGTGTTGGCAATCTCATTCGCGCGCATCCACTGGCAAAACCTGGCTAATTTTGGGGT
>JBDNID010000016.1:0-5964 GCA_041688475.1 Aquiluna sp. | reverse complement strand
CACATCACCGGCACGAACGGTAAAACCTCAACTGCAAGGCTCATCGAGCGCATCTTGTTGGAGCATGGATTACGCACCGGAAGGCTCACTAGCCCTCATTTGATGAGTTTTAGCGAGCGCATCGTGCTCAGCGGTGAGCCTGTTTCCGATGAAGAATTCATCGCCTGCTACGAAGAAAACATCGACCTTATAGAGCTGGTGGACTCTCAGTTAATTGCTGAGGGTGAACCTAGGCTCACTTTTTTTGAAACGCTTTCTGCACTTGCGTTTCAACTGTTTTCGGATGCGCCTATAGACGTGTTGGTGCTAGAGGTCGGCATGGGTGGCGAATGGGATTCAACGAATGTGGCTGATGGCGATGTCGCTGTGTTTACTGATATAGACCTAGATCACACCAAGAGCCTCGGTGACACTGTGGAAGAAATAGCTCAAACCAAGTCGGGCATAATAAAGCCCAAATCACTTGTAGTTTCATCAATCCAGCAGGAGAGCGTCGCTCAAATAATCGATAGTCAAGCCGAGAACGGTGTTAAATTTGCCGGCAGAGATTTTTTTATAAGCGACATCACTCCCGACGGCTACGGTGTCAGATTCTCTATGAAGGGAGTCGCAGGAAACTACCCATTGGTTTGGATGCCAATAATGGGAGAGCACCAGGCCCACAACGCGGCAACGGCAATAGTCGCGGTTGAGCTTTTTCTGGGCGAGGGCACCAGAGCGATTGCCGATGAAGTTTTGCGCGCAGCGCTTGCCGATGCGGTTAGCCCAGGCAGACTCCACGTGGTCTCCAAAGAGCCCCTGGTGATTCTTGATGGCGCCCATAATCCAGCAGGCGCTAGGGCACTTGCAAGGGCGATTCAATGGCAGTTCGCGGCTCCTAAAACGGTCGGTTTGATAGGAATTCTGGCTGACAAGGACATTCCTGCAACCGCTTATGAATTTGCTGGGATGTTTGATGAAATTGTGGTCACCACCGCTCCGGGAGTTCGGGGACTAAAAGCCCAGGAGTTTGCCGAAGAGTTAATTGAGCAGGGCGGTAATGTTGTGCTAACAATTGCGGACCCCAGAGCTGCCTATTTTGGCGCTCTTGAGCTTGCCAGCCAAAATGAAGCGGCATTATTTGTGACAGGGTCGCTTTACCTCATTGGAGAAATTCTCGGTGAATTGCGAGAGGATATTGATGATGAAGAAAGCTAGATCTTCGAAGCGAACATTAGCCTCTATCGTGCTGGGGTTCGAGTCCTTTGTGGTCTTCTTTGCGACTTTGGCCGCTTTCGGGCTCAAGAGTGCCGATGCTTCCGACTCACTTCCAGCTATCCAGTGGATATGGGCAATTGGTCTTAGTTGGGCGATCTTGTGCATTTTGACTCCGGGGATTTTGTCTAGACCTTTTGGTTACTGGGTGGGCTCTATCCTTCAGGCTGGAATCCTTTTCAGCGGTTTTTATCTTTGGGGAATGTTCATTATTGGAGCAGCGCTAATTGGTTTATGGATTTGGGCGCTGGTCGCCGGGTCAACCATTGACCGTGGACGCGAGGCTTATTTAAAAAAGAAGGAAGAGGAAAATAATGACTGAGAAAACACTAGTTTTATTGAAGCCTGATGCTGTGCGCCGAAACCTAATCGGGCAGATCATCCTGCGCTGTGAATCAAAAGGCTACTCGGTGTCCAAATTACAAAAAGTTTCCCCGGCCCGAGATCTTCTGGCAATGCATTACTCCGAACACGAGGGTAAAGCATTTTACGAACCGCTCATGGAATTCATGCTTTCAGGGCAGATCGTCGCAATTGAGCTTGAGGGACACCGAGTGATTGAAGGCTTTCGGTCTCTAGCCGGCAGCACCGAACCCACGATGGCAGCTCCAGGAACCATCCGCGGCGACCTTGGTCGAGATTGGGGAACTAAAGTGGTTCAGAATCTAGTTCACGGGTCGGACTCAATCGAGTCCGCGGAGCGCGAGCTTGGTCTGTGGTTCTAGGGTCTTTTTAGAATAGCGTGGGCCAGAATTCCCAGAACTGAATCACTGCCAGAACTGAGATTGCTAGGTAGCTCAGAATTGTTATCACCCAAGCCCACTCGAATACGACTTTGCCGAAGGATACAAATCTCTTCCCTAAAAAGCCTTCGCTGAGGTTGAAGCCGAGGATGGACCAAAATAATGGGATGGTTGCAACCCACGCGACCATGCAATATATGCATAGCGCGCCGATTACATAGGCGCTTTGGGTAAACAGCCAAATCACAAATCCGAGAGCGAATAAGTGGCCTAACAGCATTCCGTTCCAGAACCAGCCCTTGAACTTCGCACCGGCCAGAATCCCGAGACCGACAACTATTGGAACAGTGAAAGCTGCAATTCCTATCAGGGGATTTGGGAAGCCCAGGAGCGCCGCCTGCTCGCTTAACATGACTGATTTACAGCTAATAAAAGGGGAGATGTCGCACGAAGCCGAAGCGCTCGGATCGGCAGCTACTTTTAGCCTTTCTAAGGTCAGCCCGAAGCTTGCGATCCAGCCAAGGATGCCAAAGCCAATTAGGGCGAAGGGAAATACCATCCAAGAATTATCGCATTTTGATAACGACCGTGGCATACTTTAGAAAGATGTGACCACATTCGCGTCGAAAGATTTTTCGGGCATAGATGCCGTCAAGCAAAGAATTAGATTTAGGTTGCGGCTTGAATCACGAGAATAGGCCTCCGGGTTGTGGACCGAGGAGCCCTAAAGGCACGAGTGGCTAAGAAAACACCAGAGCCAGCTAAACCGCTGGCAATGCAACTTTTATTCCAAGCACCGGATCTCCCAACTCCAAAAGTCGACCCAAGAAGCGGTCGACTGGAAATCGAGGAGACTCCCAGGGCGACTCAACAGTCGACCCGCGAGCGTCCAGAGCGTGAACGACCAGAGCGTGAACGACCAGAGCGTGAACGACCAGTGCGCGAGAAGCAAGCCCTTGAGAAAACCAAGCCTGAAACTGAGTCCGAAAAGGAAAAAGAGTCGGGCTCCACAAGGTTGGATGCCAAGCGTTCAAGAAGACGAGACTCAAGAGACTCTGGTCGTCGTCGCTCATCTGTCACCGAATCTGAGTTTCTTGCTCGTCGCGAATCTGTGGATCGCCAAATGGTGGTTCGTGAAAAAGACGATCGCGTGCAAATAGGTGTTTTAGAAGACGGCATGCTGGTCGAGCACTACATCGCCGAGAGTCAAGGTGGTTCGCTAATCGGTAACGTGTATTTGGGCAAGGTGCAGAATGTGTTGCCTTCGATGGAAGCGGCCTTTGTGGACATCGGCCGCGGTAGAAATGCGGTTCTGTATTCCGGCGAAGTGGACTGGGAAGCCGCTGAGACTGGAAACCAGCCAAGAAGAATCGAATTGGCCCTCAAATCTGGTGATCAGGTTTTGGTTCAGGTGACGAAGGACCCAATTGGTCAAAAAGGAGCAAGGCTCACATCCCAAGTCTCGCTACCTGGTCGCTTCCTGGTTTATGTTCCAGGTGGCAACATGTCCGGTATTTCTCGCAAACTTCCCGAGGGGGAGCGTCAAAGGCTGAAGCAGATTCTTAAGAACACTCTTGAAGAAGATGCTGGAGTAATTGTGCGCACCGCGGCCGAGGGAGCCTCTGAAGAACAGCTGATTCACGATGTTGAGCGTCTCAAGGACCAGTGGGAGAGCATCAACCAAAAGGTGCAAAAGGGCAAGGCGCCACTCGCTCTTCACAGCGAACCCGATCTATTGGTCAAGATAATCCGGGATGTCTTCAACGAGGATTTCCAAAAGCTCGTGGTTTCCGGGGAGTCCTCAATGGAAACCATCAAGGAGTACCTCGAATCGGTTGCTCCTGAGTTAGTGGAGCGACTCGAGAACTACTCTGATGCGGAAGATATCTTCGATAACTATCGGATCGGAGATCAAATTGTAAAGGCGTTAGATCGCAAGGTTTATCTTCCATCCGGCGGTTCTTTGGTAATCGATCGCACCGAGGCGATGACCGTGGTGGATGTGAACACTGGAAAATTTATTGGTTCCGGTGGAAATCTTGAAGAAACAGTCACAAAAAACAACTTGGAGGCTGCCGAGGAATTGGTTCGCCAGCTGAGATTGCGAGATGTTGGCGGCATCATCGTGGTCGATTTCATCGACATGATTCAAGAATCCAATCAGGAGATGGTCCGTCGCAGGTTGCTGGAATGCTTGAGTCGTGACCGCACTAAGAATCAGGTTGGTGAGGTCACTTCCTTAGGACTTATTCAGATCACGCGAAAGAAGATCGGCGTCGGACTCTTAGAGAGCTTCAGCGAACCTTGTGAGTGCTGTGCGGGTCGAGGAGTAGTAGTTCACGATGAGCCGCGATTCAAAATGCCCGAGAGCACAAGTCGGCAGAAGACTCAAAAGAAAAAGGATAAGCCCGAGGTGATTAAAAAAGTTGTCACTCAGGAGCAAGCCGATGCCTTCAAGTCTGTAGCCAGCCAAATTGCGTCTGCTTCAAAGCATGAAGAAGCGCCCGCGTTAGAGACAGAAAAGGCACCCGAAAGTAAAACAGAGATTCTCAATTTGGTGCTGGATTCGCTTCCAGATCCGGTGGAAAAACCAAAGCCAAAAAGGCGCAGGGCAACCTCGCAGGTTCAGTCCGCCGCATCCCAAGACGCAGTGAAGAAATAGCGCGTTTCGTGGTTGACCGCGGCTTAGTTAGTTACTAGACTTTGACGCTGTTGCCCATAGCTTTTGTGCTTAGGTAAAAACACTTCCAAGAAGATAGGTTTACACGTGGTTTACGCAGTTGTTCGTGCTGGCGGTCGCCAGGAAAAGGTTGAGGTTGGCACTATTGTCACCATGAACCGCATTGCCCAATCGACAGGCACCATCGAGCTTCCGGCCGTGTTGCTGGTCGACGGTGCAAAGATAACCACCGACGCTAGCGCGCTAGCAAAGGTGAAGGTTGTCGCGGAGGTGCTAGAGCAGCTTCGTGGTCCAAAGATTATTATTCAGAAGTACAAGAACAAGACCGGATATAAGAAAAAGCAAGGCCACCGCCAAGACCTGACCCGTGTCCAGGTCACCGAGATCAAGTAGGTAGGTAGAAATGGCATCCAAAAAGGGAGTTAGCTCCACTCGCAACGGTCGCGATTCAAACGCTCAGCGTCTAGGCGTAAAGCGCCACGATGGTCAGGTAGTAAACGCCGGTGAGATTATTGTTCGTCAGCGTGGCACCCATTTTCACCCGGGTGTAAACGTTGGTCGAGGCAAGGACGACACATTATTCGCGCTTGCTGCAGGCGCGGTTGCATTCGGAGCCAAGGCTGGCCGCCGAGTTGTAAATATCGTTACCCAGTAACAGTTTTTTACTGATCAAGGCGGGCCATTGGGTCCGCCTTTTTCTTTATAAGGAGTAAAAATGGTCACTTTCGTAGATCAAGTGACGTTGCACCTAAATGCCGGTAACGGTGGAGACGGCTGCACATCCATAAAGCGCGAGAAGTTCAAGCCACTGGCGGGCCCTGATGGGGCTAACGGCGGCGATGGTGGCTCGATTACTTTGGTCACAGATCCAAACACCACAACGCTGCTTGATTACCACCACCGCCCGCACAGAAGTGCCCCTTCAGGTGGCTCAGGCGCTGGCGATTTCCGAAACGGAGCGCGCGGGGGCGATTTAGTACTAGAGGTACCCGTCGGTACGGTGGTCAAAACTCCGCAGGGCAAGGTGATTGCCGATCTCAAAGAGTCGGGAATGGAGCTTTTGGTTGCCGAGGGTGGCCAGGGTGGTCTAGGGAATGCGGCGCTAGCTAACCACAAACGAATCGCGCCAGCTTTTCACCTCCTGGGAGTTCCGGGCTGGGGTGGCGATATTGTTCTTGAGCTCAAGACGGTCGCTGATGTAGCATTAGTCGGTTTTCCATCCGCTGGCAAGTCTTCGCTAGTCGCCGCCATGAGCGCTGCGAAGCCAAAAATTGCGGATTATCCGTT
>JBDNID010000106.1:0-3338 GCA_041688475.1 Aquiluna sp. | reverse complement strand
TTAACTAATTTCACTCAGCGCGCCAGGAACATCACGAACTATCCTTGTCAGATGTCTGTATCACAGCTCACAACCAGCACCCAGAATTACCTTAAGGCAATCTGGGGCCTTACCGAGTGGTCATCGAACTCAGTAACTGCGACCGAAATCTCTCAAAAAACCGGACTCAAGCTTTCCTCTGTGTCAGATGGCATGAGAAGACTAGGTGAAGCCGGGCTGGTGCATTACTCTCCATACGCTGCCATTGAATTAACAGAGCTAGGCCGAAAGCACGCACTGGCCATGGTCCGAAGGCATCGCATGATCGAGACTTTTTTAGTTGAGGTTTTGGGTTATCGCTGGGATCAAGTCCATGATGAAGCAGAGAACCTGGAACACGCTGTTTCAGATTTCATGATTGATCAACTGGATAAGCAGCTCGGCTTTCCGACTCGAGACCCACACGGTGACCCGATCCCACGTGCCGACGGCACCATCGTGATCCCAAACGCGGTCCAATTGAATCTAGTTCCTATCGAATCCAAGGCCCAAGTTAGGCGTATTTCGGATGCCGACCCAGAGCTGCTGAAGTTTTTTGATGAGCATAAAATTGGCCTGGATACAAAGCTTGAGGTTCTTGAACCCGAGCAATATTCCAATGATTTAAGTATCAAGATTCGAGGATCAGATGAGCCGCTTGCCCTTGGCAAAGCGGCAGCTCAAGCGCTTTACGTGGAAATCATTTAGCCCGAGTCAAGAGCTAGCTAAAGCGCTTTAGCTTCCAGTTTCCTTGCAGTTTTGGCAAGGCTTGCCGCCCTGACTCGCTTGCCGATGATTCCCTGGCGCGGGCTAAATAGGTATACCAGAGCGAAAATCGTACCTTGCGATAAAACCACCATGCCACCTGATGCCGTGTCGAGGTAATAGCTCAAATAGACCCCGCCGACTGCGGCAACCGAGGCCATTACCGGAGCAATTATCAGCATCTTGGAAAACTGATCAGTCAAAAGATATGCGGTTGCTCCCGGGATAATCAGCATCGCAACCACCAAGATAACCCCCACGGCCTGCAGTGCAACAACCGAGGTGAGTGCCAATAGCGCAAGCAACACCGCTCCGATGAGCTTTGGATTCAGCCCAATGGCACGAGCGTGACTCGGATCAAAGGCAAATAGCGTGAAATCTTTGCGCTTATAAATCAGAACCCCGAGAGTAAAAGCGCCCAACACAATCACCTGAGTCACATCGGCCCACGACACACCCAGCAGATTTCCAAAAACAATATGGGTGAGGTTTGTCTGGGATGGAGTAACTGAGATTAATACCAAACCCAGTGCGAAAAGGGTTGTAAAGACGATTCCAATCGCGGCATCCTCTTTTACTCGACTGGTGTCCCTCACCACCCCAATCAAAATTACTGCCAAGAAGCCAAATAAAGCGGCGCCGATAGCAAAGGGGATGTCGATAATATAAGCAATCACAACCCCCGGTAGCACTGCATGCGAAACGGCATCACCCATAAGTGACCAGCCGATCAACACCAGCCAGGTCGATAAGACCGCACCGACGATTGCAGCAACCAAAGTGGTTATTAATGCCCGAATCATAAAGTCGTAGCTCAAAGGCTCAAAAATCAAATCGATTAGGTTCATGACGCATCCCCCCTACCCAAAACATCAATCCCAAATGCCAAAGCCAGATTATTAGGCTGCAGGATATTTTTAGTGGTGTCGTGCTTCAAAACTCTGCGCATTAAAAGAATGGACTCATCGGCTAGCTGTGGCAGTGCGAGAAGATCGTGAGTCGACACCAAGACGCTCGCGCCCTGACTGGCCAAGCCCTTAATGAGCTTGATGATTGTGGCCTCGGACTTTTTGTCCACACCAGAAAAAGGTTCGTCCAGTAACAAGATTCTGGCTTCTTGGGCAATTGCTCGGGCTAAAAAAGCTCGCTTGCGCTGGCCACCAGATAGTTGGCCGATTTGCCGATCGGCGTATTCATCAAGCTCGACTCTTGCCAAGGCCTCCTTTACCGCCAAGTGGTCTTCGGAGCTGGCTCTTCTCGAGGGCCCCATCTTGCCGTAACGGCCCATTAGGACCACATCGCGCACCGAGATTGGAAAGCTCCAATCAATCTCTTCGCTTTGCGGAACATAGGAGATTCCCCCTTTGCGCCGAGCTAACACTGGGTCTTCCCCGAAAATCTCGATGCTGCCAGACTGAGTCTTAATCATGCCCATAATGGCCTTGAACAAAGTGGATTTACCCGATCCATTCATTCCCACTAGTCCCACGACTTTGCCTGCTTCAAGTTCAAAGCTGGCGCCAATCAGCGCCTTTACTTCGCCATAGGAAACGTGAAGATCCTTTATTGAAACTGCGGTCTCAGTCATTGATCGCACCCGTTAGACCCGCGGCTATTTTTGTGGCGTTGTATCTAATTAGTTCTAAATATGTTGGCACCGGGCCATCTTGCTCGGAAAGCGAATCCACATAGAGCACTCCCCCGAATTTTGCTGAAGTTGCCCTGACCACCTGCTGCATCGCGTCATCGGACACTGTTGATTCGCAAAATACGGCGGGAACTTGATTTGCAGCAACAAACTCAATAACCCCGGCAATCTGTCTTGGGGTTGCTTGATTCTCGGCATTCACAGCCCAGATGTAGACCTCCTGTAGCCCAGCATCGCGGGCCAAATAGGAGAACGCCCCCTCACAGGTAACCAATGCCCGCTTAGAGTCTTCGAGATTCGCCAATTTTTCAATCAGCTCGTCTTGGACCTGTTGAAGTTGAGCTTTATAGCGAATTGCATTGGCCTGAAAATAACCAGCGTCTTGGGGCGAGAGATCACTGAATGCTTTCACCATGTTGTCAACGTAGATCATCACATTCAATGGGCTCATCCAGGCGTGCGGGTTCGCAAGACCCCGATAGGAGTCCTCCGCGATTTCCATTAGCTCCACACCTTGGCTAACCACAACGTGAGGCACATTCAAGTCAGCAACGAACTTTTCGAACCAAATCTCAAGATTCAACCCATTGTCCAAAATCAAGTCAGCATCCTGGGCTCGAATCAAATCCCCCGGGGTTGGTTGATAGCCGTGGATTTCACTTCCAACCTTTGTTATAGATTCGACTCGCAGCCTATCGCCAGCGACATTCTGGGCGATATCTGCCAGCACCGTAAAGGTGGTGAGCACAACCGGAATATCCGCATCCAGATCTGGCTCGACGCTCGTTGCCGAGCATCCCGCTAAAAATAGTGAAACCGTGGCTAAAAGAGCAACGACGCGGTTAGATTTTCCGAATCCAATCACTACTCACCGCCACACTAGTGCTCATTAGTTGTCTAACACTAT
>JBDNID010000105.1:0-13231 GCA_041688475.1 Aquiluna sp. | reverse complement strand
TTCTGGATTGGGAATGGTTCGGTGATTCCTCTGGAATCTAGTGCGGCGCAGATGTCTGCATCTATGCCTAGGGATTGAAAACTCAAAAAACTCTCCGTTTGATTTTGGCCCACCATCGTAATTCGGCGAACGCGGTTATAAGATTGCTGGGTGTTGGATTGGTTTCGTAGAATACGCAAGGTGTCTCAGAGGCTGACGCTTCCTTCGAGGGACTCCTCTTTGGGACGCAGCCAAATCCAACTGAACCCATCAAAGCTTACTCCTGCGCCAGAGATTTATCTTGGTCAGCTAGCTTCTAGTTCACTGGCAATCGCTGACTCTCTAATGTTTGCAGCAAATAAGGCGCCAACCAGAGCATTAAAAAACGAGCTTAACACTTTGGCCGATTACTTTATCGTGAGAGAAAAAACCTGCGCGGCTCTTTTGCGAAAAGCCGGGATTGACTCCTCTTCACTGCACGAACAATTTGATGATCGATATGCAGAGCTTTTCGAACTCACAAAGGGCGTCAGTTTCATCGAAGAGGTCGCCAGACTTTACGTATTAGTTGGAATCATGGAGGACTCCGCCCTGAGGCTCAGCAGGGGTCTGAGCCCAGCAAAAAGAATTCAAATTGAGCCTGTGCTCTTACTCAGCGACTTGGAGCAAAGCTGCCAAAAAATACTGCAAAATCTTCTTGCGAACTCTCCGGACATGATTGACCCGTTGGCGCTTTACTGCAGGTCTGTTGTTGCGGATGGCCTTCTAGAGATTAGGCACTCGGTGGATCTTGCGAAGCTAGGGAAGATAATTCAAGCAGTATCCAAAGCAGATATCGCTCGCGAAGAGTTCAAGCTCCTGGAGCCATTTACCGCCGAATTGATTTCGGCGCACAATCTGCGGATGGACTCTTTAGGACTTACCGCGTAGCTCGCAATTCGGAAAGCTCTTTTGCTTCGGCTGCGGATCTTTTTGCATTCAATAGCCCAGTTGCAAACCAAATAGCTGTTGGCATGCCCAGCATGACGATGAACCAGATCCAGGCCTGGTCGTAGCTAAAACCCAGCCAGGTGAAAATTAACCAAAGCGCACTCCCTGAAACAGCTGCAATGCCAGCAGGCACCAACTTGCCGTAGAAGTCTGATTTAGGTATAACAAAAGGCGCCACAAGAGCCAAGATGGCCGTGTAGCCAAGCAGAACCAGAATCTCCATTAGGCCAAGAATCCGACCCGGCGTTTATCCTCGACACCAATCTCAACATAGGCGATTGAGGCGACCGGCACCAAGATGGTGCGGCCTTTGTCATCCTGCAGGCTGAGAACTGTCAATTTGTCGTTTAGTGCCTTGGTCACCAGCTCTTGTATCTCTTTGGCACCGAGCGGTGACTCGAAGCTCAAATCGCGAGCATTTTCCCTGATTCCGATTCTGATTTCCATAATTCTCCTTAGACGCATCTCAAGGTTACGACACGAAAATGTCGGCGAGTGCAAATAGATTGGCAACATGGCCAATGATATTCCGCTATTTGCAAATGCGCCCGCAGCTAGTGGGGCAAATTCTTTGCGACCCGCAGAGCTGGCTGAGCTTCTTGGAGCAAAAGTTAGCTTGATTATTGGAGCGCCGGGCACGGGCAAGACCAGTGCTCTGCTTCAGCTTGTGTCGGAGCTTGAATCAAGAGGCTTTACTGCGAGCCAGGTGCTAGTTCTAACCCCCTCGCGCGATGCCGCAAGCGACTTGAGAAATCAGTTGGCTCTGCAGTCCGAGATAACTTCAACAAGCTCTAGAGCCCAATCGATCTCATCTTTTTGTTTCGGTTTGATTCAAAAAGTCAATCCTGACCTGAGGCTTCTTTCCGGAGCCGGTCAACAAAATCTAATTTCGGAAATTGTAGAGGACCTGGAGGCTTCGGGGCTTGCAAGAACTTGGGGTGTAGACCAATTAAGCCTTAGTTTGCCAAGTTTTCACATTGAACTCAGGGATTTGATCACCGTGGTTTTGGAGCACTCGCTGAGCGCTGATGACCTCGAAAGGCTAGGAGTTCAATTTCCCAAACTAAAACATCAGGTGCTGAAGGATCTTTTGCCTTTTTACCTTGAAGCACTAAAAGAGCAAAATTACCTGGACCCGTCGACGTTGATTGCTCGGGCAAAAAGCTCTTTAGGAGAGCTCGAAGACGTGCATTACGTCCTAGTAGATGATGCCCAAAATCTTTCGCAGTCCGGGTTGGAGCTGGCGCTAGAGATGGCGAGGGGCCGCAATCTAATCATGTTGGGAGATCCAGACTCCGCAACCAACTCGTTTCGTTCGGCGGACCCCGGAGAGTTCATTTTGGCTACAAAGCGGGCATTTGAGGGTGTCAGAACCACCTTTTTGCAGAGTTTTCAATCGCAACCAAAGCCCATCGCGAGTGTGATGTCTAGGCTTGTTCAACGATTGCCAACTTCGGCGGCTGGCCCCCAGCGCAAGCCTTTTCAGCAGATTGAAGATACCTCTGGAATCCTTGCCAAGCTGCACGATAACCAGCAATCTGAGACGGATTGGCTTGCGGCAAACCTCAGAAAGCTCAGACTTACTCGCGGTCTTGACTTTTCGCAAATGGTGGTGGTTGGCAGAACTAGAAGACAGCTGGAACAGCTGGCCATTTCGCTTTCATCAAGAAATGTGCCGGTCAGAATCCTTGGCTCACAGGCTGCCTTGCGGGACCAGTTTGCCGCCCGAGCGATCTTGGATCTAGCAAAATTAATCTACGGCCAAAACGAGCCAGATTTGATCCAGGCGATTCTCATGGCACCCTTCGGGGGCTTTGACTCGATTAGTCTCCGAAGACTGATCCGGCAACTAGCCCAGGACCCATTATTTGATGGCCTTGCCAAGTCGGAGATGCTTTCAGCAATGTTTTCCGAAACCTTCGAATTAGATTCTCCTGAGGGTCGAAAACTAGAAAAGCTCAAAGCCCTTATTAGGCAGCTGAAAACTAATCCCCCCACTTTCGCTCACGAGCTGGTTTCGATGATATTTTCCGATGCCACCGCTTCGCGCTGGGCCGAGGCAGCTCGTGGTGACACCGAAGTTGGCTTCGCAGCAAATCGCGATCTGGATTCGGTGCTGGAACTTTTCGCTGCGGCTCAAAGATTTGACCAGAGAGAACTTGGCTCACCAGAGGATTTTGTGATTCAGCAACTAGCACTTCGAGTGCCTGAAGACTCGCTGGCCAAAGCTGGCCAAAAGCCGGCGGTGCTGATTGCAACCCCGAGTCAACTGGTTGGGCAAAGCTTTGAGGTGGTCGCGATGCCGAGGCTGCAAGAGGGCATTTGGCCCAATTTGCGTCCAAGAAATTCTCTTTTGGGGGCGAGTTCCTTGCAGGCTCATCTGGCCGGAAAATTAGAAGATCCAACCAAGCCAGCCAAGTCCGAGTTGGCGGATGAATTAAGAATGGCCTATCGAACTATTGGTGCTTGCCGGAGCGTGCTTTTGCTCTCCGCTATGCAGGACGCCGAAGAGCAGCCCTCGCAACTTTTTGCCCTATTGGGGATCGTGCCTCTTCGAGATAATAGCGAGATTGATTTTGATTTACGCAGGCTGGTTGGTAGGTTGCGCGCCAAACTCGCAGCTGGGGACCAGGGCGCGGCAATCACCCTGGCCAGTTTTGCAACGGCGGGCGTGGCCGGCGCCCACCCCTCGCAGTGGCTTGGCTTATTGCCGCTTTCGGATGACTCTGAACTTGTTTTGGAGGATGAGCAAATACGTATTTCGGCTTCTAAGCTGGAGGCATTTGAGCGTTGTCCATTGCACTGGTTCATTGGCAATTTTGGGGGAGACGGCTCCGGATTCGCAGCCTCGCTGGGCACTCTAATTCACGCAGCACTTGAGAATTCGCAGGATATTGACCCCGCTAGCTTTGTGGAATCCAATTGGCACACACTGGATTTTGAGACCCAGTGGCAGCAAACCGCCCAAAAGCGTCGAGCGATGCAAATGGTTGCACTGATGTCGCAGTATCTATCCACAGCGGGCGAATTGGTAAAAGCCGAGCAGGGCTTTGAGCTGCGCGTTGGCAAGCTCATCGTGAGCGGGAAAATTGATCGTGTCGAGAAAAATGCCGCAGGTGAGATTCTGGTCAGTGATCTGAAAACCGGGAGAGTCCCAACCAAAATCGATGTTGAAAATAATCGCCAATTAGCGCTTTATCAAATGGCAGTTCGAGTGCTGCACCAAGATGAACCACTCGCCGGCGCTCAGATTATTTCGGTTGGCTCGGACAAGCTAAAGGTGCTCGAGCAGGCGCCGCTTTCGACTGAGCTAAGGGCTCAGATAAATGCGCTTTTGGAAAAGGCTGAGGATGGCATCTCTGGAACCGAGTTCATTGCCAATTACCAGAGCCACTGCAATCAAGACTCTAGTTGCCAGCTTTTACTTGCAAGGGCGGTGACTGATGCGTAAATTTTCTGCGCAGCAGGTGTATAAATTACTAAGTGAGCACCAGCTGACTCAAGAACAGCTGGTGGCTTGCGAGGACTCTTCGCTGAGTGACCCCTGCCTTGTGATTGCCGGTGCCGGAAGCGGCAAGACCGAGTTGATGACAGTCCGGATTCTTTATTTAGTGGCTAATGAGCTTGCAAGACCGGATCAGATTCTTGGGCTTACATTTACCAAAAAGGCGGCTAGCGAACTTCAAATGCGAGTTCAGCAAGCACTTTTTGTCATGCGCGAATCGGAGCTTTGGCCCGCATCCTTGGGGGTTGATTTTGAACCACCGCGGATTTCGACCTACAACTCCTTTGGAAATGAAATATTTCGAAGGTATGCGCTGAGCGTTGGATACGACCCCGAGGCAACCTTGCTAACCGAGGCAGGTTCGGTCTCCCTGGCTAACGAGCTTTTGAGAAAAATCAATCCCGATATTTCCCTAAAGTTGGGGGATTGGGACCGCAGTCTTGAGAATCTGGTCAATCTAACTTTGGCAATGGCTTCAGAGCTCACTGATAATCAAGCGGATCCGCAGGCCGCTATGGCGATTTTGGAAGATTTAATCGAGCATGCCAAAACGGTACCAAAAACGGAGTCCGGCTCCATGGTGCGCTTTCAGTACATCCAAGATCTAATAGACCAGGCGCAAACTAACAGTTTGATTTTAAAGATTGCTCAGGAATATCTCGAGCTGAAAAGGACACGAAATCTTCTAGATTTTTCCGATCAGGTGGCGCTTGCTCTAAAAGCGCTTGATCAAGTAGAGCCAGATCTTGATATTTCTTTTGTGATGCTTGATGAATACCAGGACACTTCAACAATCCAGATCAGGCTCTTGGCAAGGCTATTCACTGGAATGCCGGTCATGGCGGTTGGGGATCCTAATCAAGCGATATACGGTTGGCGCGGAGCCAGTAGTGCAAACCTAGAGAACTTCCACCAAGATTTTGGTTCAAAAACCAAAGCTGTTTATTCGCTTTCTCGTTCTTGGAGATCTGGGGAAAACGTGGTGAAAGCCGCCAATCTAGTCAGCCAGCCACTGGCTACCTCCCTGAGTTTTGACACGAATCCTCAGCCTAATGACTTTGCTCTTACTCCCGTTTCTTTGGTCGCCGGTAATAGCTTGTTGCAAGATCAGGTTCAGGGCCAGGTCTTTATTGATGAGGAACGCGAGAGCGAGCAGGTTGCCAGTTGGCTTTTAGAAAATCTTGCTCCGGAAGCCACTGCTGCAGTGCTATTTCGAACCAAGGCGGCTATGGCCATGTTCGCCGAGGCCATTGAGGCCAGGGGGATGGAGGTCGAAATCACAGGATTATCCGGGCTCTTGGACCTGCCCGAGGTAATCGATTTGATTTCTGCACTGAAGGTGATTCAAAACCCAGAAGCGGGAACTCACCTCATGCGTATTCTTAGCGGACCGAAATGGCGCATCAGCCCAAGAGATTTGGCGAGCCTCTCCGGCTATGCAAAGAAGCTGTCTCGAATCCGCAGTGAGGTAAACAGTGCGAGACCGGTGACAATAATTGAGGCACTGGACGAGTTCCGGCGGTCCGAAACTCAAAATTATTGTGACGTGTCTGAGATTGGTTTTCAGAGACTCAAAAATGCCGCTGAGCTTTTTGCCAAAATGCGCAGCTTTTCATCCTTGACGCTAAGTGAACTCGCCTGGGTGATCTCGCGTGAGCTGCAAATTGACATCGAGCTATTCGCCCATTCCAAGCGTAGGAAACCGCTTCAGCACCTTGAGGCTTTTATCGCAAGGATTGCCGATTACGAGCAAGCGGCTCTTAGGCCGAGTCTTTCCGCAATGCTCTCGTGGCTCGATCAGGCGATGGAAAAAGAGAGCTTCGAGCTCCCCAAATCCGGAGCGAAAAAGGGCATAGTGCAGTTGATGTCAGTCCACGCCGCCAAGGGGCTGGAATGGGATCTGGTTTGTGTTGTGGGGCTTGTGAACGGATCCTTCCCAATTCAGGGGCGTGATGCCAAAGGATGGCTGGTCGCCGGAAAACTGCCATTTGCGCTTCGCGGCGATGCGGCCAAGCTGCCTACTTTTAGATTCCGACTCGCCACCACTCAGCCTGAACTCAAAGAGAGTTTCGAATCATTTCAGTCTCAGATGCGGTTGCGCTCTAGTTACGAGGAGCGCCGACTGGCCTATGTGGCGATCACTAGAGCTAAGCACAAGCTCTTATTGACCGCCTCCTATTACAAGCAAGGCTCAAAAAAATCGCGCGAGCTTTCAAGCTTTTTCACTGAACTTATGGAAGCCGAAGCCCTTGAATTAATTGGCCCCATCCCCGAGGTGCCCGAACATAACCCTCTTGATCAGGCAAGTGAAGTCAAAACTTGGCCAACCGACCCGCTGGGGGCAAGCAGGGCCGATTTAGAAAATGCAGCGGACCGAGTAAAAAACGCGAAAACCACGAGCAATTTCTATTCGGTGGAAATTGGTCTTTTGATGGAAGAGCGAGAGAGAGCCAGTTTTTTGCAGGCTGTTAGCTTCCCGGAAAGGCTCTCCGCCTCTTCGGTTGTGTCTCTTCTAAAAGATCCCGAGGATTTCGCTAAGCGATTGGCCAGGCCGCTGCCAAGCTCATATTCCGAGGCGGCCAGCATTGGAACCAAATTTCACGCCGACTTAGAAAATGCTTTTGGTTCGGGTATCGAGCTAGATGATGAGGATCGGAACGAGCATGAAGCTAGGCTCGCTCTAAATTTTAAGAACTCCAGATTTAAAGACATGTCACCCTTTCTCATTGAGCAAGAGATTCACTTCCGATTGGCAGGGGTAGTAATTGTTTGCAAAATTGACGCCGTTTTTCAAAGCGATGGTGGTTATTTGGTTGTCGACTGGAAGTCGGGGAGCACTCCAAAGAGCCAGGCCGATTTGGATTCCCGTTCAATTCAGCTGGCAATCTATAGAATCGCATTGAGCAAGCACCTTGGAATCGGCATAGAACAAGTTCGTGCGGCATTCTTTTTTGCCGCAGATGGCCAAGAAGTTGCCCCTCTTGAATTAGTCGGCGAGCGGGAGTTGGATAATCTGATTGAGATTTCTAGAAAAGCTCATCGCTCTTAGGGTCTGTTTTGGATTCTTGTTCTGAGTTGTTCGTAGAGCCCGAATCCTCCGGAGTCTCATTTATGTCCATCGCTAAAGACTGCTCCGCTTTAAAATCCCCGACAGGTAGCCCTTGTTGAGCCAGGTCGGCTTGGGAGACCGTCTGATTAGAGATGCTGCTCGTGTTGAGTCCAATAAAGCTGCTAGCGCGGATGTCTTTGAGGGAACCCGCTTCAAGCTGGGTTCGGAGATCTTCAATCAAGTCTTCGGCTTGGGCGATCTTTGCGGGGTCGCCCTCTTCGACGCAGTGAGTCAGCCAGCTGCCGAGCTCTAGTTCGGAGTAGAGCACGGCTCTTTGGGCAATATTTTCATCGGCTTGTGGGCGCAGTGCTCTGTAGTGCAGGATTGCGTCTTCGGCGGTTGATTGAAGTGCCCCACCAACCAACCAGCGAAAATCTTCGGCTGGATCCGAAACTGACAGTGAATTCCAGCCCGTGAGACCAATAAGAGTTTGAGCCTCAACCAAAACGTTCTCTTGGTTTATTGCGCCGTGAGTGATTGTGGGATGAAAGCGGAATAGGCCAACATCCTCAAGGGCCTGCTCCCAGCGCTGAAGTAACAAGGACGGTACCCTTCCGGTGGCTGCAATTCTGTCCAGCTCGATTACTTTGTTATGCAAAATCTGAGTTGCCACATAATCAGGAAGGCCGGCCTCAATCACTTTGGCGTTTTGAATCGAGTGCAAAGCGGCCATGGCCTGAGCAAAGGATTTTGAGAAAGCCCCCGGTCCGAATTTTGTTAGATCTGGTTCTGAGCCACCCAGGAGAGTGAGAACTGAGATTCTGGCGCCATCGGCATCGGTAGTTTGGCCTAGCAGTTCGGGTATCTCAAAGGGCAAGTCCGAGGAGAAATTACGAAGAACTTTTAGGACGCTGAGCTCAGTGGCTAACTCACGCTCTCCCACCGGATTGGCCGGGGCCTTGAGTTCATAAGAGTGACCCTGGTCATCCCAAAGTCTCAGCAGTTCAAGGTCAGTTTGGCCTTCGGGTTTCTGAAAATGCCGAAAGTTTTTGCCGGGCACGGCATCGGCAGCCAGCGCGGCTGAAATCAAAGCTTGTCTTCCCACGGACAAAGGTTAGACAATCAAGCTGGATTCCCTCGGCTTCGCCACGCGCACTAAGAGGATTGGTAATGAGTTCACAGCCTTTAGCGGACAGCATTCTCGCGGCGCTTGATTCGGATCAGGCGGCGGCGGCGAGGGCTCTTCGGGGGCCTGTCCGCATAGTGGCGGGTGCCGGAAGTGGGAAAACCAGGACCGTTAGTCATCGCATCGCCTACGGCATTGCGACCGGGGTGTATGCGGCTAATCGCATTCTTGCTCTTACCTACACCAATCGTGCAGCAGCCGAACTCAGGGTGCGTTTGCGCAAACTCGGAGCATCCGCGGTTCAAGTTCGAACCTTTCACTCCGCGGCCCTAAGCCAACTGCAGTTTTTTTGGCCGCAGCTCACCGAAACTTCCGCCCCCAAGCTGATTACCAATAAGCAGCAGTTGCTAGCGGAGGTGCTGCAAGAGCACAACATCAAATTGACTGATGCTCAGCGCCGCGAGGTGATTGCTGAGATTGAATGGCTCAAGTATTCGATGACCGATCCGAGCGGGTATCCGTTTCTGAATCGGGGTTCGATAGCTGGGCTGAATGCCAAGGTCTTTTTGAATCTACAAGATGGCTACGAGCTGCTCAAGCAAAATCGAAAGGTTATGGACTGGGAAGACGTACTGCTTTTAACAATTGGCTTACTGCGCAGTGAGCCTAGAATGCTGAGTCACGTTCAGCAGCAATTCAGATTTTTCACAGTTGATGAATACCAGGACATCTCACCATTGCAGCAAGCGCTTTTAGAAACTTGGCTTGGCGAGAGAGAAGACATTTGCGTAGTGGGAGACCCGCGTCAAACCATTTACAGCTTCGCTGGAGCCTCGAGCGATTTTCTCATGGGGTTCTCTTCTGATCGCCCTGAAGCGGAGGTTTTCAACTTGGATAATAACTATCGCTCCAGTTTGGAGATAGTTACTCTGGCTAACTCAATCGCGGTTGGACGCAAGCTGGAAGCAGTCCGTTCTGCCGCTGGGGGGCTAGAGATCAGAGCGGCAAAATCTGCTGACGCCCAAAATGCAGATTGCATAAGCGGCCTGACACAGGCCTTGGCCTCGGGGATGCGCCCAAGTCAGCTCGCCGTCTTATCAAGAATCAATTCACAATTAGAGCCAATTGAAAAAGGCTTGCTCGAGCTCGGGATTCCCGTGCAAGTCAGAGGAGCTGGCCGATTCTTTAGAAGGCCTGAGGTGCTGCAGGTAATGAACGCTATTAAGGCCTTGCAATTGACTCAAAGTGATGACCCACTCTTTATTGAGCTTTCCAAAATCTTGGCCTCCATGGGCTGGCGTTCTCGTCCTGAGGTCAGTGAGAAGTGGGAAGCATTGAACTGGTTTTTTGAGGTGCTTGAAGAGATTGGTGATGATGTGATCCTTGAGGATTATATCCGAGAGCTTGAGGAGCGCGAGCGATCCGGGCACGAACCGATTCGGGACGCTGTGACACTCGCGACAGTTCATGCCACAAAGGGCTTGGAATGGGATCGAGTGCATCTGATTGGAATGAATCAGGGTTTATTTCCGATTTCACATGCCACTTCGGAATCACAGATTGCCGAGGAAAAGCGGCTCTTTTACGTGGCCATAACTCGAGCTCGAGATAAATTAGTTATCAGCCATAATTCGGCGAAACCAATTTCACAGTTTCTCTAAACGGCATCCGCAGCTCAGGTCCTGAGGCTCTTCGAAAGTAACTTCACTCTGAGATCTAAAAAACTTTGCGGTCTTAAAATCTTGAGGTTTATTTGGGTTATCAATCTGATTGACCAGCCGGCTCACCGCGAGGCCGACAGCGACCAATAAGCTGGCCGAATCCGAGAGGTTTCGCTCCATGAGCGCTAGTTGCGGTGCAATCTTGCCCCAGTTTCTTTGATTAGTGAGTCGATATTTCTCGATGCAGGCCAAGCAGGCGGTGTTTCCCGGCAAGATCAAAGGCGACACCTCGGCGCCTCCTTCATCAAAGGTGATTGCGATGTGCGGGACATCTCTTGCCATCCAGGTTTGATAACTCTGAGGTAACACAACATCGCTCGCGACTATAAGAGCCACATCGGTTAGCTCAAAGGGCTCGCTGATCCTCGAATGCAACTGAAGAGTCGCAGAGTTCCCCAATAAGGCTTTAGCTGCTTGAATTCTTGATTGACCCTCTGCTGAAGCCGGATAGCCGAGCTCCAGAGTGTCCGTCTTTTTGATTCGGTCATGGTCTGTGGTGAAGACCGTTCCAATGCCAACTGCCGCCAGGGCCCGCACGGCAATGAGGCCGACTCGATCAAACTTATTAATAAAGACCTTGGCCTGGGCTCTATTTCTGAGAGCCCCAGCCGGGTCCTTGGATCCGAGCAGAAATAACCGCATGATCTCGGTGAAGCGCTGCTCGATCAGCGCCTCATCGAAACCGAAACTCGAGGTTTTGACCAAAAGTGGTGAGATTCTTTTTATCAGGCTATTCACTTGAATATCGGTGGCCATTGCCATCTTGGGGATCAATCGAGCCTGGTTGTCGGCAACCCCCTGTTCGAGGTAATCCAGAATCCTGAGCTGAGTTTCATTGAGGTTTTCTAGCGGGTCGGATTGCGCCAAACCGAATTGCCGACTTTTCCCATCAAGCCAAAGTCTCGCCAGCGCCGGATTAATTTGAATGACCATCGCGCAAGTTTGGCAAATCCTGAGGAATCTGGTTTTGAGTTTTGCACAGACTACTCGCCGAGCAGTTTCCTCAGTTCAGAATCCATTTCATCGCCACTGCCTTTGAGCCTTTTAATAATATCAGCGGGGTTTTGAATTTCTTCTAAGGTCGGTAATTGGTCGGGATGCTGCCAGAGCGAATCTCGCTTTTGGGCATCGAATTCAGTTTCTACCATTTGCCACATCAGCGTCGCTTCGCGCACCAGCCTTGGCCTAAGCTGCAACCCCAGCAGAATTCCAAAGGTTTTCTCAGAGGCGCCCTGAGTGGCTCGGCGCCTCATAAACAGTTCGGCTATTGCATTGATTGCGGGCAATCGCTTTGCCGCTTTTAGGGTCACTGCATCGGCCCATCCTTCGATCAAAGCAAGCAACACCTCTATTCTTTGAAGAGCAGCATCTTGCTCCTCAGAGCGCGGTGTTATCAGTGAGCCCGACTCAATAAGATCGTTCAGAGCCTGTGGGTCGTTTGGGTCAATCTGCTCTGCCAAGTCTTGAATCGAGCTCATGTCAATTTTTAGACCGGTGGCAAATTCCCGAACCTGGGTTGTGATTTGGTCCTTTAACCAACGGTTGGATTGGTAAAGACCCGAGATTGCTAATTCTCTGATCGAAAGATAGAGCAAAACCTCGCTTTTCGGGGTGTCAAGATCGGTCATAAACTCGGCCACATTTTGGGGAATCAGGCCCGGACGTTGCGAGATTGGGATTCCTATTTCGGTGCTGGTGAGCGTTTGCGAACTGAGTTTTCCGATTGCCTGGCCTAGCTGCATAGCAAAAATCATTGCGCCTGCATTGCCTAGCATTTTCGCAGCTGGTCCGAGCATTTGGGAAAGTTCTTCGGGCAGCATTTTCCCGATATTTTCACTTAGAGCATTGGCCATAGATTTCGCCACCGGCTCCGAAAGTTCCTTGAAAATTGGCATTGCGTCCTTGACCCAGAGCGATCTGGTTAAGTGTTTCGGGGTCTCCGAACCGCAAAGATCAGTAATTTCCGAAAGCCATAAGCTAGCCATTTCGAATGCTCCAGTAAGTTCGCCAACTAGACCGGGATTCGAATAACCATCGGATTTAGAGGCCGCTTCCAGGGCTTTTTTGGTAGCCATGTCCCAGTTCACCGGCTCGTTAGAGTCGCTCATCATGGCCTGCATTTGGCCAAAAGCCTTGGCCAAATCGGCAGGATTAGCGCTAATTCCTGCCATCTTGCTCAGTTGTTCCGGATCAATTTGGCCGGAAGCAAAAAGTTGCTTGAGGAATTCCTCGAACTCTTCTCGGTCTGGCTGATTAGTCAAAATTCTCCTTGGTGTATAAAAAAACGCTACTGCGTAAACCTTCGAACCCGCTAGGAATTTAAGCTTGTTCGCCCAGGGCGTTAGGTCGCTCGGGCGTTTTCTAAGAATCGCTACTTAGCCTTGTTGCAATGTCGTATTTCAATTCAGAGAGACCCAGGCCTAGGTTTAGCCGGTGGGGAATTGTCAGCCTTTTCGCCCTCGCACTGGCGGGACTAAGTTTTCTACCCAGCGGCTATGTAATTGAAAGACCCGGGCAGGTTTTTAATGTGATGGGTGAAATAAATGGCAAGCCGGTCATCTCCTCCAGTGATTTAGACAGTTATCCATCGGAGTCTCGATTTGATGTCACAACCGTTTCGCTTTTGGGAAACCGTGAAGCCAATCCAAACTGGGTTCAAGTTCTCGTCGCCTGGGCCGATCCAGATCAGATAGTTTTACCAATCGACAAAGTATTTCCTCCCAATCTTTCAACCGCGGAGGTTCGGGCCGAGTCCACTATGCAAATGGAGATTTCGCAGCAGGATGCGATCGCTGTGGCACTGATTGAAATGGGCTACGAAGTACCGCGCTCGCTGTATGTGAATTCCGTTATCGAAGACA
>JBDNID010000104.1:0-6675 GCA_041688475.1 Aquiluna sp. | reverse complement strand
TGGCACCGCTACTGGGGTTGGGACACCAAGGAGGTTTGGACCTTCATTATTTGGACCCTTTACGCAGGTTATTTGCACGCGATGGCGACTCGTGGTTGGAATGGCAAGCGAGCCGCCTGGCTCGGGCTGATCGCGTTCTTGGCTGTTATCTTTAACTTCACAATCGTGAACCTTTTCTTCAAGGGGCTTCACGTTTACTCGGGTTTATAGAAGTTCTAAGCAGCGCTCTAGGCGCTTCATCCAAAACTCTTCGCGGTCTTTGGGAGCGCGGTATTTTTCGAGCATTTCTTGATCAATTTCGGGAACATCGAATTCGAGAAAGCCGTTTTGAGTTCTGAGCGGGTTCTTCACAATGTCTCCAGCCATCAGGTTCAGCGTGCCAAGCCCGCAAGAGTAATTTAGGACCGGAAGCGTTGCGGCCATTGCGAGGCCTTGAGCAATTCCAATCGAGGATTCCAGTGCCGAGCTCACCACAATGTCCAATTTGGATTCAATGGCTATGTCAATTGCTCTTTCGACACCACCCATAGGTGCCACCTTGATGACCGCGATGTCGCATGCCCCAAGCTTTGCTACTTCTAGTGGATCCTGAGCCTTTCGAATTGACTCATCCGCCGCAATCTTTACCTCCAGATTGGCTTTGGCTACTAGATCACGAAGCTCGACCATTTCTGGAATTGTGGCAACTGGTTGTTCCAAGTACTCGAGGTTCGAGCCTGCGAGAAGCTTTGCTAGTCCGAGGGCTTGGCTAACTGAGTAACCCCCATTGGCGTCTATGCGAAATTTAGCGTTTGGGTAAAGCTTGCGAACCTTTTGGATTCGTTCTAAATCTTGGGTGAAGTCCTGACCTTTTTCCGCGACCTTTATTTTTACCGATTCGAATTCCCCAAAAGCATCCAAAACAGCTTTAATTTGGTCTGAGGCGACGGCCGGTAGTGTCGCATTGATGGGAATCTTTGATCTGATGGTTTTTGGCAGAGGGTTATTGGCCCAGCTCAAAGCGCTTTTTAGCCAAATTGCCGCTTCTGGATCTTCATATTCTAAAAATGGGGAGAATTCGGCAAAGCGCTCGGAGCCTTTGAAGATGAGCATTTCCCTGAAGGCTAAACCTCTGAAGGTGGTCAGCATTGGAATTCTCACAACGGCTATGTCCGTTATCAGGTCTTGCGGCATCCGATTAGTCTATGGGTATGTCTTTTGAGGTCTCTGAGATTTTTGATGCCCCCAGCTGGGTAGTCGTGCCAGGTTTTGAGCGGCTGATTGATATCAGCTATCATCGGCACGAATCACTCGGCTTGGTTCGAATTGGTTTTTCTCGCCCCGAGGTTCGAAATGCTTTTCGTCCGCAAACCGTAGACGAGCTTTACAGAGCTCTTGACCACGCCCGCATGCAATCCGATGTCGGTGTTGTATTACTTACTGGAAATGGGCCTAGCGCGAAAGACGGCGGTTGGGCTTTTTGCTCAGGCGGAGACCAGCGCGTCCGCGGCAAGGACGGTTACGAATACGGGGATCAGTCCTCGGGTCGCTTGCACATTCTTGAAGTCCAGCGGCTCATCAGGTTTATGCCAAAAGTTGTGATTGCTTTAGTGTCTGGCTGGGCAGCTGGTGGCGGGCACTCTTTGAATGTGGTTTGCGATCTGTCAATCGCCTCGAAAGAGCACGGCAAATTCAAGCAAACCGATGCCGATGTCGGCTCCTTTGATGCCGGTTACGGATCGGCCTATTTGGCTCGGCAAACGGGCCAGAAATTTGCGCGCGAAATCTTCTTCTTGGGCCGCGAATATGATGCGCAGCGTGCGCTTGAGATGGGGGTAGTTAACGCTGTTGTTCCGCATCGAGACTTGGAGACAACTGGTATTGATTGGGCCAGAGAGATTCTAGGTAAATCACCCACCGCAATACGCATGCTCAAATATGCCTTCAATGCAGTCGATGACGGGCTGGTCGGTCAACAGCTTTTTGCTGGCGAGGCGACTCGTTTGGCCTACGGCACTGATGAGGCCCAAGAAGGCAAGAACGCCTTTTTAGAAAAGCGCAAACCAGACTGGTCAGATTACCCCTGGCATTTCTAATGAAGCCGCTGCGCCTGATTGCAGCGAACAACACGTTCGGTGCGCTGAATCTGATGATCGATGTTTTGGTCGATAAGTGTGCAGTTTTTATAACGGCTCCTGAGACCAATGGGCTGATGCCCGAGGTTCACGGGTTGCCAGATCAAGTTGGAGATGGCGTCGCGTTGATTGTCGAGAGCTCGGGGTCAACCGGCACCCCTAAGCGAATCGAGCTTTCTAAAAGGGCCTTGCTAGCCAGCGCCGAAGCCTCGGCTGAGCGTCTTGGAGGTCACGGCCAGTGGCTTTTGGCGCTGCCAATCAACTTTGTGGCCGGAAGCAACATCTTGATTCGTTCGGTTGTTGCTGATACTCAGCCGGTGATGATGAACACTCGAGTGCCCTTCACCCCCGATGCTTTTATTCGTTCCGCCGGCCAGCTAAACCATCCGAGCACATACAGCTCACTGGTGCCAGTGCAGCTCTCCAAGTTACTCGGCTATGCCAAGTTAGACGCGCATGCTCTGAGGACCCTCAGAAGCTTTAGCGCAATTCTGGTAGGAGGTCAGGCGCCTAATCTAAAAGAGGTTTTGGAGTTCAAGGAACTGGGTGTGAACGTTGTTGTGAGTTATGGAATGACCGAGACTGCCGGGGGATGCGTCTACGATCAACTACCCCTAAAGGGCGTAAGAGTCTCTATTGAACAGGGTCGAGTAGCAGTTGCCGGTGATGTGCTGGCAAATAATCTTGGCGATAAATTCCTGACCAGTGATTTGGGGAATTTTGAAAATGGCCGCCTTGAAGTTTTGGGGCGGTCAGATCGAGTGATTATTTCTGGCGGGCTGAAGGTCGCGTTAGATTCAATCGAACAGCGTCTTTTATCCGAACCTGGAGTCATCGAAATATCCGCCGAGCCCATAAAAACCCCTTGGGGACAATCAGTCGGCATTGTTTATGTGGGATCCAAAGAGCTAGATTTCTCTTTTTTGGAGACTGAATTCTCCAGCGCAGCGAAGCCTGCAAGGGTTATTCTTTTGGAGTCTTTGCCAAGGCTTATTTCCGGGAAACCGGACCGTTTGGCTATTCAAGCGCTCTTAGCAAACTAGCATTTAGCCGATGTCACAGTTAAAGACTTGGATCACAGGCGCCAGAGTGCGCACCCTGCCGTTAGCCATTGCCCCGGTAATGTTAGGGAGCGCGGCCGCATCCACGGTGGACCGTTTCGATCTGGCATTGACAATCCTGGCCCTGCTGGTTGCGCTGTCTTTGCAAATCGGGGTGAACTACGCGAATGATTACTCGGACGGCATTCGTGGCACCGATGATAATCGAGTCGGACCCAAACGCATCACGGCGTCAAACAGCGCAAGGCCGGTTACCGTGCGCAACGTTGCCTTCATTTTCTTTGGGTTTGCCGCATTCACAGGGCTAGCAATAGTTATTATTTCGGGGCAATACTTGTTGGTGTTCATTGGACTGCTGGCAATTTTGGCGGCCTGGTATTACACCGGCGGTAAGTCTCCCTACGGCTATGCCGGGCTGGGTGAAATAGTGGTATTCGTTTTCTTTGGTTTGGTTGCAACCATCGGAACCAATTTTGTTCAAACCGGCTTTATTGACCCGTTGGCTGTAATTCTCGGGGTCGCATCTGGCCTCTATGCCACCGCAGTTTTGCTGGTCAATAACATTCGGGATATCGAAACCGATAGAAAATCCGGCAAGGTAACGCTTGCTGTTCGTGTCGGTGAAAAGGTGTCGAAGCGGATTTTCGTTGCGATGATTTGGTTGCCGGTTTTGGTGAACCTGCTTCTAATTAGTTTTTATCCTGCGACGGTTTTCGCACTTTTTAATCAGGCTCTGGTAATTCCGGCGACTTTCATTCTGCTAACTGCGAAAACTCCGAAAGAGCTGATAACGGTTTTGAAGCTCACGAGCCTTGCTGGTTTTGGTTACGGCCTACTTATCGCCTTTGGAATCTTTTTCGTCAGTCTGAGTTTCTAAGTCAACAATGTCATTCTCTAGATCGCTCTCGGCATCATCGTAACTACCCTTGTCGTTGCGGGCCAGTTTCTTTGAGACCGCCTGACTCATGGCGTTTCGTTGCTTATCTAAGAACAAAAGAGAGATAGCGAATGAGACTCCCGCTGCAATAATTGCGGCCACATATGTGTTGAAACCAAGAGCTAGAAAACCCCAAAAAAAGGCGACGAACAGTCCCAGTCTTATGAGGGTGTAGCTGATCCAAGGGTTAATCACATATTTAGTGTAAGGCGAGAGGCTGAACTAGGGTTGAGAGTATGACAAGACTGGCATTAATAACACTTGCGTTTTTGGTAATTTGGATGGTCTTCACCACCGTCTTTGCTATCAGCGCTCAAAAGAATGAGGTCAGGGCCCTGCCCAAGTGGGCCTGGATTCTGCTTTGCGTGATTGTTCCATTCTTCGGAGGATTACTGTATTTGATGGTCGGGAGGCCATTGGGAAAAGGCACCGGTGGCCCAAGGGGCAAAGGCAAGACAATCGCTCCGGATGATGATCCAAACTTTTTGAGAGACATCAATCGCTTTTTGAAAAAGCGTAATGACGACAACGACCCTAAGTGACCCAAAGTTTTTCTCAGGAACTCTCGGCGAGTGTTCTAGCTGAGCTGGTCGCGGGTGGAGTTACCAACTTCTACCTAGCCCCTGGGGCTAGGAGTCAGTCTCTCGCAATTGCTGCTGGGCAATTGGCTCAAGCACACGAAATCAACCTCACAGTGCTTATCGATGAGCGTTCGATGGGATTTGTGGCACTGGGAAGGGCCCTGGCCACAGCCACCCCATCGGTTTTGATAGTCACAAGTGGGACCGCTGTTGCGAATCTTCACCCTGCGGTGCTGGAGGCACACCACAGCGGCGTGCCGCTGATCCTTCTCACGGCGGATCGCCCATCTAGGCTCCGTGACACAGGGGCGAATCAGACAACCAATCAGGTGGGTATCTTTGCCGATGCTCTGAGGGCTTGCATAGATATTCCTGCGCCAACAAAGCACCACGTTCCAAATGTGTCGGAGCTCATGCGTGAGCTAGTGGCCGCCACCCTGGGCGCGAGCCACGAGGCTGCGATAGCTGGACCCGTTCAGCTCAATTTGCAATTCGATGAGCCACTTTCGGGAGCTGAGCCCAACGCCGTGAGTGTTCTAAGGAGCACTTCCAGAAGGCCACTTCCAACCTCTAAGCGGCACGATAATGTTTTAGAAATCTCGGTTGGCGACGGCAGTGTTGTTATCGCAGGAGCTGGGGCCGGGGTACAGGCGCAAGAATTTGCGCAAGCGGCGAAGCTGCCTCTTTTTGCTGAACCGTCCTCGAGAGCTCGATTTGGCTCAAACGTAATCGTCAACTATCAGAACCTTTTAGAAACCGAATTGTTCGACCGGGTAGATAAGGTAATTGTTTTTGGCAAGCCCACGCTCTCCAGGTCAATTATGCGTCTCATCAAAAATACCGAAGTGTGGGTAGTGAAAGACAAATCCCACGGACATTTTAATGCCGGTCTCAACGCCTTAGGTTTCTCGGATTCGGCGGCACCCAAAGGCGAGGCATCGGCCGATTGGCTGGAGTGTTTTACTCAGGCCGACAGTCCCGCAACCGGCATCCGGGCCGAGATCGCGAAGATGCTTTGGGATGAAACCAAGACGGACGACCAACTGCTATTCGCCGCTTCGGAGCTGATTCGCCAAGCGGATAAATCGGTATCCGCTAAAAATATTAAGACCTTCTCTAATCGCGGGCTCTCCGGAATAGATGGCACAATCTCAACCGGTTTGGGCTTAGCTCAGGCGGGCTTTAAGACCCGCGTGCTTCTGGGTGATCTAGCCTTGCTACACGATGTTGGGGGCCTAAATCTCTCGGGATTTCAAAATCTAAATCTGCAACTTATCGTCGGGAACGATAACGGCGGGGAGATATTTGGCAAACTCGAAATGGCGAACCTGATTGAGGCCAATCAATTCGACTTGCTCTTTCGCACCCCTCAGCGGGTCGACTTCGGAGCTCTGGCGGCCGCCTACGGCTGGAAATATTTCAAGATCTCTAATGCCCAAGAGCTCAAGCCATTGCTTTCACTGGATGGGTTTGTGTTGGTAGAGGTCTTGCTCTAAGAATCGAAAGCGTATCTGACGGCGCGAAACTTTAGTTCGGTTTCTGCCAGTTCCGCCTGTGGGTCTGATCCCGCAACAATTCCACAACCGGCAATAGCCCGGATCTGATTTTCTTCAACAATTCCCCCGCGCAATGCAATGGCCAATTCGCCGCTACCATCTGAGGCTAGCCAGCCCACCGGTCCCGCATAACCCCCGCGATCGAAGGGCTCTAATTGAGAAATCAGTTCTTGAGCGAGTTTTCTCGGTGTTCCCGCTACCGCGGCAGTCGGGTGAAGCTGGGAAACGATATCGAGAAGCGAGATCTTCGCATTGAGTTTTCCAGTGACATCTGTGGCTAAGTGCCACAGGTCTGGCAGGGCTAAAGAAAACGGCTCTTTATCTGCGGTGACCTGCTCGCAAAACAAACCTAATTTTTCGAGCAGCGAATCTACAGCGAAAGCGTGCTCCTGCTTGTTTTTTATCGAGTGAGCTAGACCCTCTGCA
>JBDNID010000103.1:0-7431 GCA_041688475.1 Aquiluna sp. | reverse complement strand
CGCCGAGGGCGTCACTAGCAGGTATGTCGATTCAACCGATCCTCTGGTAGGGCAAGCTGGCATTCCGGAGGACCGAGTAGCTGCAGCTGCTTGGACAAACGCCTCGAAGACTTTAATCATTGAAATTCCAGCTGAGGCGGAGATTAATGGACCAAGCTTTATCAGGATTGATCCCAAGTCGCAGGATGCCAAAGCGGTTCACATCTTGATTTCCGCAGGCCGCCACAGTTCCGCGACAATCGTTTTGGATCACTCCGGTTTAGGGGTGCTGGGAGAGAATGTCGAAATTTTGGCAGGGGATTCTTCGAACCTGAACGTCATCACCATCCAAGAGTGGGATAAGGGTTCGAGCCACGTCTCGAGCCAATTTGCCAAACTCGGCCGCGATGCCAAGCTAAAGCACGTAGTTGTTTCACTAGGCGGCGACTTGGTTAGGATCACCCCGGCTGTGTCACTGAGCTCACCGGGGGCAGAAATAAACATGTTTGGTGTCTATCTGGCCGATTCCGGAAACTACTTCGAGCACAGGCCATTTGTTGATCACATTGCAGAAAACTGCGTTTCAAATGTTGCTTATAAAGGTGCGCTGCAGGGCAGGGGTGCTCACACGGTCTGGGTGGGTGACGTGTTGATTCGTGAAACTGCAGAAGGCACCAGCACTTACGAGCTCAACCGCAACCTGTTGCTTACCGATGGTGCAAGAGCCGACTCGGTCCCAAACCTAGAGATTGAAACTGGCAAAATCATTGGCGCTGGGCACGCCAGTGCGTCGGGTAGATTCGATGACGAGCAGCTTTTTTACTTGCAGGCTCGCGGCATCTCGGAGCACGAGGCCAGAAGGCTCGTGGTTCGAGGATTCCTGCATGAAATCATTCAAAAGGTTGGCGTTGAGGAAATCGAAAATCGCCTAATGGCCGCCGTCGAGCAGGAGCTAGAAAAGGTGGGCTCATAATTGGCGACCAGAATCTGCTCGCTTGATGACCTAAAGCCTGGAAAAGCCATCCGTGTAAAGATCGGAGAGGCGACCATCGCGGTTGTTCGGGAGCCCTCAGGCGAGGTAAAGGCCTTGGACGATAAGTGCTCTCACGGAGAAATTTCACTCAGTGAGGGTTTTGTTGAAGATGGAGCAATCGAATGCTGGGCTCACGGCGCAAAGTTTGATTTGAACACGGGAATGCCTCTTAGCCTCCCGGCCTACGAACCGGTAGCAGTTTATGAAGTGCTCATTGACAACAACGACATTTTCATCGAATACGAATAAGAAGTTAGAAAAGGAAATCATGGCCACCCTAGAAATTAAGAACCTTCACGTTTCAGTAACGACAGAACAAGGCCCCAAGGAAATTCTGCGTGGGGTCGACCTAGTGATTCGATCCGGTGAGACACACGCCATCATGGGACCCAACGGGTCAGGTAAATCAACCTTGGCATACTCCATCGCCGGTCACCCGAAATACGAGGTCACACAGGGAGAGATTCTTCTTGACGGCGAAAATGTGCTGGAGATGAGCGTCGACGAGCGAGCTCGTGCCGGCGTTTTTCTGGCGATGCAGTACCCAGTAGAGGTCCCGGGCGTATCGGTCTCAAACTTCCTTCGAACCGCCAAAACCGCCATCACGGGCGAAGCACCCGCTTTGCGCCAATGGGTGGGGGACCTAAAGACCGCGATGAAGAACCTCAAGATGGACGCCGATTTCACCGAGCGTAACGTGAATGAGGGATTCTCGGGTGGAGAGAAAAAGCGTCACGAAATTCTTCAGCTTGAGCTTCTAAAACCAAAGATTGCAGTTCTAGATGAAACAGACTCCGGCCTTGATGTCGATGCACTTAAGACTGTTGCTGAGGGTGTAAACCGAGCAAAAGAAAGCAACGACCTCGGAGTGCTTCTAATTACTCACTACACCAGAATTCTGAACTACATCAAGCCAGACTTCGTTCACGTTTTTGTAGCCGGCAAGATTGCTGAGCAGGGCGGCGCGGAACTAGCTGATCGCCTAGAGGCTGAGGGCTACGACCGCTACTTGAAGGAAGACGCATGAGTGACCCAGTCGAGCTAAGCCCAGAAAAGTACGATCTGGTAATCGAGGCGATGAAGAACATCATTGACCCCGAAATTGGCATAAACATTGTTGACCTAGGGCTGGTATACGGACTCCAGGAATCCGAGGACGGCTCTCTTCTCATCAATATGACACTTACTTCTGCAGGTTGCCCACTTCAAGAAGTCATCGAAGAGCAAACCGCCAACTCGCTGGACGGCGTTGTTGAAGCCTTCAGAATCAATTGGATTTGGATGCCGCCATGGGGTCCGGAGCAGATTACAGGCGATGGCAAAGAAATGATGCGAGCAATTGGCTTTTCGATCTGAGAATCAAACCAAAACAGGCCCTCCACTTTGGAGGGCCTGTTTTTTTAGCAAAAATCGGCTTTGCTTATTTGGTTAGCTTCCAAGCCAGTGGTAGAAGTGCTGCCGCCACTACAGCCTTTACAACGTCTCCCAGAATAAAGGGTGCAACTCCGGCCGCTAGTGCCTGAGGAAAGCTTAAACCTAGGGTGAGCATGAGGCCTAATGTTCCTAGGGCGTAGATGAGTGTGCTTCCAAGAGCGAAGCTAAAGGCCACCTTGAGTGGGCTAGCTGAGAAGCCCTTAGAAGCCATCCAGCCGACCAGTGCCGCCGCGGCCACAAACCCGACCAGGTAGCCGGCGGTTGGCAAGACGCCCGTTAGAGTCTTGGCTCCAGCAAAGACTGGAAGCCCAATGGCTCCGAACACAAGATAAAGCGTCATTGAGATTGAGCCACGCTTAAGTCCCAAAGATGCGCCAACCAGCAACACCGCAAGAGTTTGAAGCGTGAGGGGAACCGGGAACATGGGAATCTGAATCTGCGCTGCTACTGCCGTGATTAGAGCTCCGGCTCCTATTAACGCGACATCGGTCGCTCTAGAGCGATTAAATACGCGGTCAGCCAGGATCATTGTCGTTGCGGTCATGATTTGTATTCCTTCGGATTTTGGCTAATTCTATTGGTTAGCGTCTTCGATCTCAGCGTCTATCAGTGCCTGGGTGCGTTTCTGGGTCTTGGGAGCTAGCAATCCGGCTTCCTCAAGCTGAATCCGACGATCGTTTCTAATTGCCCAAACGAAGGCTGCGAAAGCCATTAAGCCGAATAAAACCCATTGCAGAGCATAGGACAGGTGATTTCCCTCGCTTAGGGACGGCTTTGGCACTCCTGTCGGGAAAACTTCTGAACCGGGGCTTTCGCTGACGAGCCGGCCGTAGTAATCAGTTATCACCTCGCCGTTTGACTCGAATCTCTCAGCAAGGGTTTTTAGATCAATTGAGGCTATCTGACCAGGTATCGGAGGTCGTCCGAGGTCCGCCTCGGACACTCTTAATCTCACCACCAGCTGCTTGGGTTCAATTAGCGGCAATGGATTGTCAACAGTTGGGCTCAAATCGGAACCTGCAATTAGCCAGCCTCGTTCGACGATAAGGACCCTGCCATCGTTAAGCTCGAAAGGTACAAGCTGCAAAAAACCAGCCTGGCCATTCAGCGGCCGATTTCTCACCAAGGTAGTTAGGTCTATTATGTAGCGACCGGAGACCGTGACGGGTCTCCACTCCTGGGCACTCTTGCCGTCTTCTAATACGAAGCCGATGTCAGATAATGGAACGGGAGGTTTATCGTAATTAGCGATTACCTCATTGATGCGCTCAACTCGCTCTTCGCGGCGGGCAAATTGCCACCAGCTAAGCAGTGAGGTGATAGTCGCAAAAAGAACAACTAGAGCGAGCCACGGGCCCCAGCGTCTAAGTGTGCTCTGTTTCAAAGGGTATGTCCTCAAGATAAAAGTCTCTAGCTGATAGATATTCAACCAGATACTCGCGGTGATCATCACAGGCTGACCAGACTTTAACTCGATCTATGGAGTGAATCTTCGGATTTCGCCAGTGAATGAGGTGCTTCGCATCCAAGTTGCAGCCCGCTCTTGAACACTTTTGCTCAAGATTCGTCGACAACACGAATCTGCTCAGCCTTGATCGTGAGTTTTGGAGCAATCGCATTGGCTTGGGATTTAGGTTGGGCAGGGCCCTGGGTATTGGCCAAAATAACGGCAAAATAGGGTAGGAAGATAGCTAGAGCAAAAAATATCCACATCAAGATACCGGTGGTGAAAACCCCGGCGATGAGGCAGGCCATTCTTATCAGCATGGCAACGCTGTACTTGATTAGGCGAGATTTCCGTTCATCCTCGGGGGAGATCTCAACCGATGTCGCGCTTTGCCTAATTGCCAATTTGCTCTCTCGCTCAATAATAAGAATCGAATTACTAGACTCTTCTCTATTCCTAACGCCATTTAGGGAATGCTATTCCCAATAATAAGGAGTCGGTCTTGGAAAATCCACGCGTTGTCCTAGTCACCGGTGGCAATCGAGGTATTGGTTACGCAATTGCCCAAGAGTTTCTGAATGCCGGATATAAGGTTGCCGTCACTGCCCGCTCCGGCAGTGGCCCCGAAGGGACCCTGAGTGTGGTGGCGGATGTCACCGATGCCGAATCGCTAGATCTCGCAATTTCAAAGATAGAAAGCGAACTGGGTCCAATTCAAATCTTGGTTGCCAACGCCGGGATAACTAAAGACACGCTCTTGCTCAGAATGAGCGATGCGGATTTTGAGCAGGTTGTTGATACCAATCTCACCGGAGTCTTTCGAGTGCTAAAGCGCGTTACTAAATCTATGCTCAAGGCCAAATTTGGGCGAGTGATATTTATCGGCTCGGTAGTCGGGGTGCTCGGTAGTGCTGGCCAGGTCAACTACGCGGCATCCAAAAGCGCATTAATCGGCATGGCACGCTCCGTGACAAGGGAGCTGGGTAGTCGAAATATCACCGCCAATGTTGTCGCCCCTGGGTTTATTGACACCGACATGACTGAGGCGCTGGGTGAAGACCTTCAAAAAAGTTATATTGATAGGATCCCGGCTGGTCGCTTTGCCTCGCCCGAAGAGGTGGCCAAAGTTGTGCGCTGGATGGCATCTGATGAAGCTTCTTACATCTCTGGGGCAGTGATTCCAGTTGATGGTGGTCTTGGGATGGGTCATTAGGTAGTAACTTTTTCAAAGCAAGCGAGCTAAGGAGATTATTTTGGGAATTTTAGAGGGCAAGAAAATACTCATAACTGGAGTATTAACCGAGGCGTCAATTGCCTTCACTGCGGCAAGGCTGGCCCAAGAAGAGGGAGCCGAGATAATTCTGAGCTCTTTCGGCCGCATGCTCCCAATTACTAAAAAAATATCTGAGCGCTTGCCCAAGCCGGTTACCGTGATCGAACTGGATGCCACTAGCCAAGAGAACCTTGACGCACTCCCGGAAACAATTCGCAGCACTCTGGGTTCTCTAGATGGAATAGTGCACGCAATAGCTTTCGCCCCTCAGAGCGCTCTTGGCGGCAATTTCATGGAAACCCAGTGGGCGGATGTTTCCACCGCCGTAGAGGTTTCGGCCTATTCACTCAAAGCAATCACCACCGCCTGCTTGCCAGTTTTGAATAACCCGAGCTCTGTTGTGGGCCTCACATTCGATGCGACTGTGTCCTGGCCGGTCTACGACTGGATGGGTGTTGCCAAGGCCGCCTTTGAGGCTACCTCCCGTTACTTAGCTCGATACCTCGGCCCCAAGGGCATCAGGGTCAACCTAATTTCAGCAGGGCCGCTTCGAACCACCGCGGCAAAGGGTATCCCTGGTTTCGCGACCATGGAGGAGCTCTGGACTGGCCGTGCGCCTTTGGGTTGGAACCTCACAGACACCGAGGCGGCTGCAAGGGGGCTGATTGCGCTACTGAGCGACTGGTTCCCCGCCACAACGGGTGAGATGATTCACGTTGATGGCGGATTACACTCCACTGGTGCCTAGGGCAAATAAGGAATTAGCAGCGAAAGGTCTCGCTCATCGAGCGTGACCTTTGCAAATTCCCGGACAATCGGTTTCGCGCAGAAAGCTACCGAAAGACCCGCGACCTGCATCATTCCTAAATCATTAGCACCATCTCCCACCGCGATGGTGTGCTCTAGCTCAACCCCAAGCTCAGCCGACCAACGAATCAATGCCTTGGCCTTGGCTTCACGATCGATGATGTTACCAATCACTCTGCCGGTTAGCTTTCGGTCCACAATCTCCAGCGTGTTAGCTAAGTGAAAATCCAAATTGAGCTCTTTTTTTAGCGGGTCTAGAAGCTGCATGAAACCCCCCGAGACTGCGGCAACCTTGCCGCCGCGGTCGTGAATCTCCTGGATAAGCGCTTTGGCACCCCTGGTCGGAGTCAATGACCTAGAGACCTGTTCCAAAACCGAAACATCTAGATTTTTGAGCGTCGCGACCCTCTGAACTAGCGATTCGGAAAAGTCCAAATCCCCAAGCATCGCGCGTTCGGTGATGTCGGAAACCAAATTTCTACTACCGGCAAAATCCGCCAACAGCTCTATTGCTTCTTGATCAATAAGGGTGGAATCAACGTCAAAAACCACTAAAAACTTTTTCAAGGTCGAACCAATAACCCCTTGGCAACCACGGTCAAACCGGACTCGGTGACAGTGAAACCGCGCTCTAAATCGCGGTCTTTATTAACCCCAATACCCGCACCGTCGGTGATGATGACGTCTTTATCCAAGATTGCCCTTCGAACCGTAGCATCGCGACCGATTTGCACGCCATCGAGAATTATCGAATCGGTAACTAAGGATCTCGAACCGACTCGAACATTTGGGCTCAAAACGCAGCGCTCAACAATCCCTCCGGCTACAACCACCCCGAGACTAACTATCGAATCGGTGGTTCGACCCTGATTGCCCTCAGAATCGTGGATGAACTTAGCTGGTGGGAGGTTAATTTGCTGATTGAAGATTGGCCATTCCGAGTTGTAGAGATTGAAAATTGGCATGGTTGAGATTAGGTCCATGTGGGCCTCATAATAAGAATCTATTGTCCCAACATCCCGCCAATAAGACTTATCCCTATCAGTAGCTCCGGGAATTTGGTTGAAGTTCAGGTCGTAGGCGCCAGCCTGACCCTTGGAGACAAAATACGGAATAATATCCGCGCCCATATCGTGGCTTGAGCTCTCGTTTTGACCATCGAGTTCAATCGCATCGATTAGCGCATCGGCGGTAAAAATATAATTACCCATCGAAACTAAAGCCTGTTCGGGGTCGCCCGGAACCGATTTCGGATCGCTTGGCTTCTCTCGAAATTGGTCGATCTTTACGGGATTAGTGTCATCCACTTCAATAACACCAAATTGATTGGCTAAAAAGATTGGTTGCCTAATCGCCGCAACTGTTGCCTGAAGGCCCGAGTCAATGTGCGCTTGCAGCATTTGATCGAAGTCCATCCGGTAAACGTGATCGGCACCCACCACCACCACCAGGTCGGGT
>JBDNID010000102.1:0-9337 GCA_041688475.1 Aquiluna sp. | reverse complement strand
CATTTCAGCCAAGAGCCGGCACCATTCGGCAGTGCTTTGTGGGGCCACTAAGAGACATCAAACCAAATCCTCGCCGGCTGCTCAAAAGCTCGTGGAGATAATGAACAACTTCGCGATCAACATGCACTGCTAAACAAGTCGGGCGTTACTTTTTTAGCGTGGGTCTCTAAAGACAAGAAAACCATCTTCCTCTTAGGCAAGGAAAATGGTTTTTCGAGCGGAGACGAGAGGATTTGAACCTCCGAGGGGCTTTAACACCCCTACCTCATTAGCAGTGAGGCGCACTCGACCGGGCTATGCGACGTCTCCAAGTACCTGGGCAGTTTATCGCCATAAAGCGCAGATGCGAAACCCCCACTAGATACTGCAATACCTCGGCTAAGGCCCCCGCCATTAATGAGTCCGAAATTGCCATTATCGGCCCCGGCTGCAGGGCCGACTCCTACCTTCGGTTGGCGCTAGTAATGCCGGATAAATTTGACCATGCAACCAGCGCAGCGAGTTGGCTATAAAACTCTAATATTTTAACTTGATTGGTTGAAACCGGAATTCGGGTAATGTCCGAAACCCCTCCCGCCCAGGACGCTGGCGCCCTGAGAAAATTCTGGTCGGCAGTCGGTGCAAAAAATTTGGTCCAGGTCGCCAAACAATGCATCGGGCTGCCAATGCATTCCGCTCGACCAGCTGCGACGCGGCAAGGCGCGATTGGCCGGTCTGGTCCTTTAGTCCTCACCGATACCTAGTGGCACAACCAGCCTAGGTATCGCAAACTTGTGGTGCGCGGGAGCTTGGGTGAGATTGTCGATACTGACTGCCTCAGGCTTATTGAACCCAAGGCAATAACCAAGTCGCAATTTACTCGCTATCTACTCAGTCGAGACTTAAACCTCAATGGCCAGGACACCGAGCTCGCTTCCTTCGATGGCAAAGGAGTTTATAAAAATCCTCTTGTTGGTCTTTGGCTGATGGATGGGCAGTGGTATCGCGAGCCCGATGCTAGAGATTTCTGATTGGGTCGCAGGCGCAGGTCCCGCCCCCTATCCACTTGCGCAAGCTTCGCAAGATCATCTGATTTCACTGACAATTAATGATTCTTTAGAGAAGGGACTTCCGGTCACCATAAGTGCCGAGGATTAACCCCAGGGGCCCGAGGTTTTTAGACAATTGCGAAGGAGCTACTTTGAGCAGCTCTTAACGGAGGCGTTTGTGCCCTGCACCCAATCGGGCAAGGCTTCTTCGGTTGGAGTTGCAGTTGGCTCAGTTATGTCAGAGTCTTGGGTGGCGGTCGCCTCTGGTGTTGGAAGCGAGTCGGGCTCCTGCGCGACCACTGCCCCGGTGCCAACATTTGCCCTAGTCAACAAAAGCGGCTCGTCATTAGCAATCTTGTCGAATAGCAATTGCGCTCGGTCTTCAACAAGCGCCACCCGGCCGGCAAAGTCACCAGTCATGTCTCTAACCGGGAGTTTCAGGAATGTGATCTTGTCGAGGTCAACATCGTTGACCTCTCTGGCCATGCCTAAAATCACGTTGAGTCTGGTGAGGGAGTTTGAAAGAGTCATGTTCTCTAGGGCCGCGGTGCCGATGCGAAACATTGAGAATGGGTTAGTGAGTGCACCCTCGTCTTTGAGCTTTCTCACCAAAGAGGTCAAAAACACCTGCTGGTTTGATATGCGAGACAAATCAGAACCATCGCCAACCCCGTGCCTGGTTCTTAAAAACGCCAATGCTTCGTCGCCGATTAGGTTGTGCTCACCAGCTTCTAGTTTCAGGTTGGTGTATTTGTCGTTGATTGGCTCTGCCACACAAACATCGACTCCTCCAACGGCTTCGCTCATCGCGATAACGCCCTTGAAGTCGATCATGGCCAGGTAAGGGATAGTTACTCCGGTTAGCGCCTGCACGGTCAGCAATGTGCAGGCGGGTCCGCCACGATTCATCGTGGCATTGATTTGATAGAAGTCTTTTGGCCCAAAGGCCTCGCCGCCGTCAGGGTTCGGGCAACCGGGAACCGGGACCATTAGGTCTCTTGGAAAACTTAGGGCGACCGCATTTTTTCTGTCTTCAGAAACGTGAAGCAGAATTATCACATCGGCAAGGTCATTGCCCACCGGACCGTATGCGGCAGTACCCTGGCCGGCTCTTGTGTCAGAACCAATTAGCAGAACGTTTATGGGGCCATTGATCTCCGCGGGAGTGGGCAGTTCGAAGGTGCTGCCGTCGGTGGCGTAAACATCGATCCCGCTGGCCGAAAGTGTTGAGGTGAGATACCAATAACCGCCAGCACCGACTGCCACAACCAAACCCACGACACTCAGCATGGAAATTAGGGTTATTTTTAGCCAGCCCCTGCGCTTAGGTCGCTTAGTCGGGGTGGCAAATTGATACTGCGGATCACTCACCTGTGAAGTCTAGAGACATTTAGCTGGGTAAGGGCCATGAGAATTGTGGCGAGCCGACTTGCACTTTGGTTATCTAGATAAAGACTAGAAAACCCGGACCCAGGTCTGGGCTTTCTAGCTTGAACTTCTTCATTTTTGGCGGAGGCCGTGGGATTCGAACCCACGAAACATTTCTGTTCACTGGTTTTCAAGACCAGCTCCATCGGCCGCTCGGACAGGCCTCCGAGTGAAAGGTTAGCGATTAATCTAGAAACTGTAAGCCCTCCAGGGCAGATAGCACCTCGGCCACCCCATCTTGCTCAACCGCTGCGGTGACAGCGGTGGCAGCCATTTGGACCTCCTCGGGAGCCTGGCCCATGGCGTAGGCGTAGCCACCCATTGCCTTGGCCCACAGGAACATCTCGATGTCATTTCGGCCATCACCCATCACCAAGATGCGCTCGCCCGGGACATCAAACTTTTGACGCAGTTGCTCGAGGCCGTGGCCCTTGTCGATGCCCTTTGGGGCTATGTCCAGCCAAGCGGTATAACCAATGGCATAGGAGACCGAGTGCAAGCCGATTTTGTCCATCAACTCCACAAAATCATCAACATTATGATCCGGAGAGAGCACCACCACCCGGGAAACCTGGTGGTGCAGTAGCTCCTCCAACGGTGTCTCGTAGTTTTGATCGCCAAGAGCATATGTAGGGAAGGCCTTGTGGAAGCGATAGCTGCCGTCAATATCCTCAACTGCAAAGTGGGCGTTGGGTAACTTGTCAATAAGTTGGGTCAGCACCTCAGCAGGATCGAAGGTTTTGACATCAAATAGCTCGTAGCCCTTGGGGTTAGAGCTATCAAGCTTGATGGTAACCGCTCCGTTGGAGCAGATAGCGAAACCAGTATCGATACCAAGTTCTCGGATAATCGGATAGGCGTTGGCAGCGGCTCTGCCGGTTGACACCACGACATGGTGGCCAAGTTCGCGCATTCTTCTGACCTCGGATAAAACCCTTGGAGATAGGTAGCCGTCGTCGTGTACCAGGGTGCCATCAATGTCTAGGCCAATCAGCCAACGCTTCGGTTCAGTCACTATTTTGCCTTCGGGGTGATGCGCTCAACGCCGCCAAGATAAGGGCGAAGGGCTTTGGGGATGATTACCGAGCCATCTTGCTGCTGGTGGTTTTCCAAGATGGCAACCAGCCACCTGGTTGTTGCCAAGGTGCCATTCAAAGTTGCGGCAATTTGAGTCTTACCGTTTTCATCTCGGTAGCGGGTGTTTAGCCTGCGGGCCTGGAAAGTGGTGCAGTTTGAGGTTGAGGTGAGCTCCCTGAAATCTTCTTGAGTTGGAACCCAGGCTTCTATGTCGTATTTTCTGGCTGCCGAAGACCCCAGATCCCCTGCTGCAACATCGATTACTCGATAGGGCAATTCGCACTTTTCTAGCATCTGCTCTTGCCAGGCCATCAGTTTTTGATGCTCTTTTTCGGCGTCTTCTGGCTTGCAGTAGCTGAACATTTCCAATTTATTGAACTGGTGCACGCGCAAAATACCCTTGGTGTCTTTGCCGTGGCTGCCGGCCTCTCGGCGATAGCAGGTTGACCAGCCGGCGTATCTTGCAGGAGTATCTAGGTCCTCCAAAATCTCATCGCTGTGATATCCAGCCAGGGCGACCTCACTGGTGCCGGTTAGATAAAGATCATCGGCTGGAAGGTAGTAAACCTCTGCTGAGTGTTCGCCCAAAAAGCCGGTGCCCTGCATCACCTCGGGCTTGACCAAAGTTGGGGTAATCAATGCGGTGAAGCCCGCCTCTGAGGCTTGATCCAAAGCCATTTGCATCATCGCCAGCTCTAAGCGAGCGCCGAGCCCTTTTAGAAAATAGAACCGTGAGCCCGATATCTTTGCACCCCGGGCTATATCAATAATGTCTAAGGCTTCTCCGAGCTGAGTGTGGTCTTTTGGTTCAAATGAAAATTCCGGCTTCTTGCCAATCTCTTTTAGAACCACAAAGTTATCCGCGCCACCTTCGGGAACGCCCTCCATAACTATGTTCTCGATTTGAAACACGATTTTTGTCAACTCTTCATCGGCGAGCTTGGCCCTAGCATCAGCCTCTTTCACATCGCTCGAGAGTTTTTGGGCTTGAGCAACTAGATTCACTTTTTCTTCTTTGGAGGCCTGCGCAACTAATTTTCCGTGAGCGTTTTGAGCTGCCCTTAGGGTTTCGAATTCTGCCAACGTAGTGCGCTTGATCTGGTCTAGTTCAACGACCTTGGAAACCAAGGAAACCTCTTTGCCACGAGCGCGCTGAGACGCAATAATTTGCTCTGGGTTTTCTCTAAAAAGGTTTAGGTCAATCACGAGTCCAAGCCTACCCGCCGAAGAAGGCATAGGCTTTAGCGGTGCAAGAGCTAGCCGTCATCTTCAACCCGGAGAAAATCACCGAACTGAAGCTAAAACGCAGCCTGATAAAGGCCGGTCTGAAAAAACCCGTCTTCTTTCCAACCGATGCTGCCACCCACGGAAAGGGCGCCACGGCTAGAGCTATTGCGGCCGGCCATAGGAAATTTGCGGTAGCCGGCGGCGATGGCACTCTCCGGGTGGTTGCCGAAGCCATCTTGGAATCGGGCCAGCCTTGCGAGCTAGGAATTCTGCCGATTGGCACGGGCAATGTTTTGGCCAGAAACCTGAAGCTTCCAATCAATAGCCTCGATGCTGCAGCCAGAAGAGTTTCCAGCTCCAGCCGGTACCCAGTGGATATCGGGTTTGCAAGGGTTATGCAGCTTGATGGCACAATCGCCGAGTACTACTTCACCGGCATTGCGGGTCTCGGCCTCGATGCCAAGATCATGCAACAAACCTCCCCCGAACGTAAGCGCAAGATTGGTTGGTTTGCCTATGTGGAGGGTGGGTTTCTCTCGCTGCCCTTGAAGTTTGAGAAATTCGATGTGACCGTGGATGACCAGGAGCCACGCACCCTAAAAAGCTATTCGTTTTTGGTGGGAAATGCCGGATGGCTCCCGGGCCAAATCTCAATGATGCCCGATGCCAGTTTGGATGATGGAAGATTGGATATCGCGGCCATTGGACCCCGAGGCCTATGGAACTGGGTGGATTTACTATCCCGCATCACTTGGCAGAACAAGGTAGTTAGGCCGCTGGCGCTTGGGAGAAAGCTACTTGATCTAACCGAAAATCTAAAAACCATTGAAAACCTGCGGGGAGCTCGGATCAGGGTTCGCCCCCACAACCCAGTTTCAATGCAGCTTGATGGTGACCCGATTGGTGAAGTTTTAGAAGTCGATTTCTACGTGCTACCAAAGGCGCTGATTCTTAGGGTTTAGCCTCTTAGCGAATTGAGCCAAGCTTGAGCCGTGGTGTAGTCGTTATCAGCGTTATTACCCAAATGAACAGACTCACTCTGGTCGGCCTTTTTATACGAACCCAAATAAATCACCTTCGGGCTAAACCGGTGAAGCCCCATGAGCGCCTCGGCTATTGCCTCATCTTCGATATGCCCCTGAGCGTCAAGATTAAAGCGATACCTGCCAAAGTGATCACCGACCGGTCTTGATTCGATGCGAGAAAGATTTACTCCCCTGGCCGCGAACTGCTCCAAAAGCCCCAGGAGCCCTCCGGGTCGATCATCCGGTAGCTCAACAATCACACTGGTTTTATCGGAGCCAGTTCTTGGGTTGGGCTTTGCCGACTTGCCAATTTCTATAAACCTAGTTTGGGCATTTTTATTATCGCCAATGTCACTGGCCAAGGTTTCTAGCCCGTAGAGTTCGGCTGCAATGGCCGGGGCAATTGCCGCATCGGCATTATTTCCATCCTTCAGCGCCCTAGCAGCCGAAGCGGTCGAGCTGGCTGGAATGTGGCTATGGTCTGAAATGTTTTTAGCCAGCCAACTGCGGCACTGGGCGTAGGCCACCGGGTGAGTTAGCACAACCCTTATGTCTGCAAGTTTTTTACCTGGCGGTGCCAGAAGATTAAAGCTCACCGGCACTAGGTATTCGCCAAATATTTGCACTCCCGGTGTTGTTGCCAGAGCATCTAAGGTTGCGCTCACACCACCTTCAATCGAATTCTCAATTGGAACAACAGCCCGGTTGGCGTTTCCCGATAAAACAGCGTCCAGCGCCTCCACCACCGAAGCTACAGGCATGAGTGTGGCGCTTGCCGCGTTGGGCGTTTGTCGAACTGCCATTTCAGTGAAGGTTCCGGCGGGACCCAGGTAGGCAATTATTTGCGGAGTAGACATAGCTCAAGATTAGGACAGCCAGGGTGGCTTATAGGTAATACCATGCTGTTATGGATAAAACCAAGCAATTCAAAGCCCTCAGGTTGGTTCTCAAGTTCGGGGGAGCCGTCTTTGGTCTAAGCGCCCTAGCGCTTTTAGCAGTTCCGAGGATGTTCACCGATTTACTTGGCTTGATTGGCACCGAAGAACTCGACTGGGCCATGCGAATGATTGGCATGATCCTGGTCGCGCTTTGCGGGCAGATGTTCTCGGTGTCGATATTCGGTAACGAGCGTGGAGTCCTGGTTTCGGCTTCCGTGATGCAGGTCGCAGCGTTTGGGTTGGCCATCATCGCACTTTTGATACCGGTGAACCCAAATCTATTTGTTCTGGGTTACGCAGTGCTTAGCTTTGGTTTTAGCTTCGTGTATACCTATTTGATAATTCAACTCAGAGTCACTAGGTGATTCATGATCGAGCGGGCCAACTAGCTAGAGAGTCTGATCTGATCGATTCGGGGCAGCTTAGCTCGAGCTATTTTGAGATTAAACCCAATGCAGCACTTCTTGAACAAAAGGTGGTTTTTGGCACCTCGGGTCATCGCGGCACATCACTCAATGCTTCATTCAACGAAAACCACATTCTGGCGATTACCCAGGCGGTGGTGGAGTATCGCAAAGCCCAGGGCATCGAAGGGCCCATTTACATTGGCCGCGATACCCACGCGCTAAGTGAGCCAGCTCAGCTTTCGGTACTCGAAGTACTTGCTGGCAATGATGTCGTGGCATTGATTGATTCTCATGATCGCTTCACTCCAACCCCCGCGGTTTCGGTGGCAATCATCGATCACAACAACCAAATTCAGAGAGGCTCTTCGGCCTTAGCAGATGGGCTTGTGATCACTCCGAGCCACAACCCACCCCAAGATGGTGGCATCAAGTACAACCCGCCGCACGGTGGCCCGGCAGATTCTGCTGCCACCAACTGGATCGCTACTCGGGCCAATGAACTGCTTCTGACAAACCCTAAAGAAGTAAAAAGAGCCAAGCCAAACCCAGAACATTTTGATTTTAAGAACAACTACATTTCGCAATTAGACCAAGTCCTCAAGCTGCAAACCATCAAAAGCGCCGATGTCAGAATTGGAGCCGATCCAATGGGTGGTGCATCGGTCGATTATTGGGGTGAGATAGCTGACCGATACGGTCTGAACCTCAAAGTTATTAACGACAAGATTGATCCTCAGTTTGGCTTTATGAGCCTCGACTGGGATGGCAAAATTCGGATGGATTGCTCATCTGAGTTTGCGATGGCCTCGGTGATTGAAAGCCGTAGCAATTTTGATATTTCAATTGCAAACGACACTGATGCCGATCGACATGGCATCGTGACTGCAGACTCGGGACTAATGAACCCGAATCATTTCTTGGCGGTCTCGATCGAATATCTTTTTGGTGAGCGTGATGGCTGGGATTCGGAAGCCGCAGTTGGCAAAACCATGGTTTCTTCTTCCATGATCGACAGGGTGGTCGCTTCGCTTGGGCGAAAACTTATTGAGGTGCCCGTGGGGTTTAAGTGGTTTGTGCCGGGTCTGATAAATGGCAGCCTTGGCTTTGGCGGAGAAGAGTCGGCGGGCGCTTCTTTTCTGAGGCTAAATGGGCAAGCCTGGTCAACCGATAAAGACGGCGTCATCATGGCATTATTAGCGGCTGAGATTGAGGCTGTTACCAACGACAGCCCCTCTGAGCGCTACGCCGCTCTCACTCAGCTTCACGGTCACCCGAGCTATAAGAGAATCGATGCTCCGGCAAATCTTACGCAAAAAGCAAAGCTTGCCAAGCTCTCAGAATCTGATGTTTCGGCAACTGGGCTGGCTGGCGAAACCATTACTCGGATTGAGACACGGGCCCCAAGTGGCGGCGCTCTTGGTGGCGTAAAGGTTTCGACAAAAAATGCGTGGTTTGCAGCTAGGCCTTCGGGAACCGAGAACGTCTACAAGATTTATGGTGAATCATTTCTGAGTGAAGAGCACCTGGAGCTGGTTTTGGATGAGGCTCAATCGATTGTTGATTCGGTTATTTCTTCTTTATGAAACTCGGCTGCTGGATACAGCCAAAATTCCTCTAGGGTGCTGAAACCGGCGCCATGGTAAAGATTCGCGATGTTTTTTCCAACGAACCTGAGGTGCCAAGGCTCATAGGTGTAGCCAGTGATGGATTGGGTGCCCTCTTCGTATCGAATGATAAAACCAAACTGCCACGCGTTATCGGCCAACCACTTTCCACCGATTGTTTCGCCGAAGCACTGCATGATTGCGCAGCCCTGCGCCTGAACCGAAACATCCATGGCTAGGCCCGTTTGATGTTCGGAGTGACCAGCCTTGGCGCTTCTGATTAGGGCTCCGGCCAATCCATACTGCACGGTCTTAGATTTAAATAACTCGCGCTGATAGTCATAAGAGCGATAGCCCGAGTTCATGAACAACTGGCCGGCTCCTTGAGCAAACATCTCAAGCGCCAAAGCCTCCAAGGCGGTTGCTGCGGTGGGATCCATCTTGAGTGAACGCGGGTTATCTAGCGACTTTGAGCTTTTTATTTCGCGCATATTCAGCGGAATATAATTCAGAGGATTTAGCGGGCGGAGCTTATTAACCACCACGGCATCATTGCCTGCAATATCGGACATGAGTCTTTGGTATAGGAAGCTTTCGAAGGCT
>JBDNID010000101.1:0-3269 GCA_041688475.1 Aquiluna sp. | reverse complement strand
GCACGGCAAGCACTAATGAGCGATGTGCCTGGGCAAGAGAGCTGTAGGCCTTTTGGTCCTCGGGCCATTGGAGCGCGGAGGGAATATCATCCAAAAACAGTCCAAAATCGCGCACACCCATGTTGGCTAGGAAGTGAAATTTTTCCATCAATCGAGCACGATCATCTTTATTCGAGTATCGAATTGAGAGTCCAGGTGAGACGGCTACTGCAAACCTAATACCCAGTTGCTCGGAGTGAGTTCTGAGTTCTTGCAACCGCTCAGTCCAAGACTCACACGGAAGTTTGGCCCACTCATAACGCAAAAGGGGCTCATCTTTTGGGGAGAAAAGAAACATGTTCATGTTGTGCTGAGCCATAAAGCTCAGAAAATCTAGCCGCTCTTTATGAGACCAGGGGGGGCCGTAAAATCCCTCGATCACTCCGCGAATGGCGAAGGCCTCTTCGGAGAGATTATTTTTTTGGATTGAGTGCATCACACAACTCCGTGACCGTTAGTGTGGCGGTATTCAGCGTTTTGCGCATCTCCACCTTCGGTATTGCTGCTGGTGTAAACAGCCGGGTGGAACCCTTCGGAGACTAAGTTGGCCACACTCTGCGCCACCATGGCGTTGATGATTGCAGCGCCAATGACGGTTGATGTGGGAGCAACTTTTTTATCGAAGCCCTTGATTTGCACCGAGGCATCGCCGAGCACGCCACCGTTATCAATAACTACCTGGGCAATTTCGTGCAGCCGAGGCCGATCACTTGTGCGAGCATCCTTAGATGTGGCGTGGTCAAGGCTTGTGATTGCAATTACCGGCACATTTCTGGCCTGCATGGCCTCTGCCATTTCGCAAACAGCAGCGTTTGCGCCCGAGTTAGACGCGATGATTGCGACGTCGTTGCCTTTTAGGTCATGACTGTCTAAAAGTGCTTTCGCCAGGCCTGGAAGTCTTTCGAGCCGGGTGCTCAAAAGTGGATCATGGTGCATCAAGAGGCCATCAAAAATTATCGGGTTCACAGCCACTAGACCGCCGGCTCGATAGAACAGCTCTTCCGCAAGCATGTGAGAGTGGCCGGTACCAAAGGCGTGGATTGTTCCACCTGAAGCTACTGTGCTGGCAATCAGCGTGGCACCGAGTTGAATCGATGAATCCTGTTCAATCAGCAGTCTGCCGAGGGCAACTTGCAGACCACGCAGGTAGTCCTTGGCGATGCTCGCCTCCCCAATGTTTATGTCGCTCACTTTTCCCCTTCCACTTAGACACTCCAGGCCTGAATTGAGTTTTTATACGGACCAAAATCTGCGGTTTGTCCGAGCCAGATACCCCCTTCTAGAGGGTTGCTTTCTGCTTGGCGAATTTTTAGCCCGGGGATTAATCCGAGAAGGGCACGCTCTAGTGACTCGCACGCAAGGGGTGAGTGGGCAAATAGCCTCCCAGACCAAACAAGGTCCGCGCTCTCCGGCGCTAGATCAGCAGCGACTATACCTCGCTGCACGCTCTGGGCAAGCTCACTAGAAGCGTGGTCCATTATCGTTCTAGCCTGCTCGTGACTATCCGCAAGCCTCAAGACCTCCAAGGCAAAATGGGCTATTTCATTGACCGCTCTTGGGCGTGAATGAACTTCGGCGGCAAGATCGACCAGGGGGCCAAAGTGTTCTTGCGCAAGCTGGGAAATAGCACTGCTGGAATCTTCGAAGCGTGCATCCAATGCGAGTCTTAGCGCGTGCCTGCCAATCGAAAAGGCTCCACCGTCGTCGCCTAGAAGGTAGCCGTAACCACTCACTGAAACGATTGCGTTCTGCTTATTACCGACCCCGACACACGCGACGCCCGTGCCAATTGCCAGGACGATTCCCGGCAAGCCTTTAAAGTGCGAGGCGTGATGAGTGACCCCATCATCGGTTATAAGGACACGTCTGGCGCCGAGCGATTCGCCGAGTTTCCGAGCTAGTCTCAGCGAATCCTCACCAACAGCGGGAGAGGTACTAAGGCCCAAAACCACTGTGTCAAGGTCTTTGGCGAGTTCTTGACTCATCGCTTCAACCACAAGGTCGTGAACTCGGGTCATTACATCACCCTCTAGCCTGCTGGCACCTTGGGTTTCTATCACTTTTTCTGAATCACTCACCCGCATTCGGATTCCGGATTGGCCACCATCCACGGCCAGTACAAGCCCATTCATGAGAGAGGCCGACGCGAGGATTCTCTGGCAAAGGCAGCCCCGGATACCTCAGCAGTTAGCTGATATTTGTCGCCACGGTAGGTGCAGCGTGCATACATGATGACCCCACCCCTGACATCAGAGGAAACCATCTCGACCAGGAGACAACCTTGCGCGCTACCAATCTCCAGTAGGGTCTGCACATTTGACTCTGGAACAATTGGGCCAATCGTTACCGTGGCTGCTCCAACTGCGATGCGGTATTTGTCGGCAAGGGCTTAGTATAGCGAACCCCCTAGGTCATATTCGCTCAGACCAGGCACTAGTGTTTGCTTTATCCAGACTGTTTCTAGAGCTAAGGGCTCGCCACTGGCCAAGCGAAGCCGAGTGAATTTATACACTGGTGTTTGAATCGGGACCTGAAGTCGCTTGGCTATTTTGGAATCCGCAAGACCGGTAGCGAAAGACAGCAGCTTGCTTCCTGGCACCAATCCTCGCTCCTTCATATCTTCTGAAAATGAAGTTAGACCCAGGGCGCGGACAAAGGGTCGAGGCGCTACATAAGTGCCGGAGCCGTGACGTCTTTCGATTGCCCCTTCTTTAAATAGCTCATCTAGGGCGCGACGCACTGTCATTCGTGCAATCTCCCACTGATCACTGAGCTCTCGCTCGCTCGGCAATCTCTCGCCGACACGCATTTGAGAAATCAGCCCCTGAAGCTGAGCTCGTACCGCACTTCGGTTACGAGGAAGGGAGCGAGTCGCTGTATCCATGCCAGGAGTAAATCCGACCAACATGCATTTAGTCAAGTCAAAAAGTAGACCACTTTGTAACAATTGCGCATCTTGATGTAGACCACTTTGGTGCCACGGACTTGAAAGAATTTATGCAAAGAGCTCACTCTAAAGAGATTTAGGGCCTCTATGGGTTCTCAAAAGGTGAACCACTTGAGGTAAAATCATGTACTACCCACTTAACCAGTTTTGAAGGGGTCTTACGATGTTAAATATGGTACAAATCGTAGATTTCAATTCTTCGCACTTGCCGGGTGCATATGCAGTCTGCTTGGAAACCTCCGAACCGGGTGGAGTGGTTCCCAGCTCTGGAATCAATCCGGAT
>JBDNID010000100.1:0-11198 GCA_041688475.1 Aquiluna sp. | reverse complement strand
GCATGATTTTGCCGGAACGAGTCTTGGGCAATTCATTCACCACGATGATGGTTTTTGGCCTAGCTATGGCGCCAATCTCCTTGGCAACGTGATCACGCAGGATCTTGGAGGTGTCCGCCTCGCTACCAAGATCGTTTAGTTGACTACGACGCAAAATTACAAAGGCGACAATTGCTTGCCCTGTTGTTTCGTCTTTGGCCCCAACCACAGCGGCTTCCGCTACAAAAGGGTGGGACACTAGCGCCGATTCAATTTCTGCAGTTGAAAGCCTGTGACCAGAGATGTTCATCACATCATCAACTCGACCCAAAAGCCAAAGATCGCCATCTAGGTCGAATTTGGCACCGTCTCCCGCGAAATAGCTTCCGGGGAATCTATCCCAGTAGGTTTCTTTAAAACGCTCAGGGTCTTTCCAGATACCTCTAAGCATTGAGGGCCATGGCTCCGAGATGGTGAGGTAGCCGGCATGCCCAGGGCCAACCGGGGTTCCGGCTTCATCGAGAATCGCAATCTCAATGCCGGGCAATGCAATTTGGGCGCTACCCGGTTTTGTATTAGTGATTCCTGGTAGCGGAGAAATCATGATTGCGCCAGTTTCGGTTTGCCACCAGGTATCAACTATTGGGGCGAGATTTGAACCAATAACTTCTCGGTACCACATCCAAGCCTCGGGGTTTATGGGCTCTCCAACCGAACCCAAGACTCTGATGGAACTCAGATCGTAATGCTGCACCACCGCGCGGCCGAGCTTCATAAAGCTTCTAATCGCTGTTGGCGCAGTGTAAAAGATAGAAACGTGATACTTCTGAATGATGTCCCACCAGCGGCCCCAGTCGGGAGTGTCGGGGGTGCCTTCGTAAATAACCTGAGTCGCACCATTTGCTAATGGCCCATACGCCACGTAGGTATGGCCGGTAATCCAGCCGACATCGGCTGTGCACCAGTAAATATCTTGCGACGGTTGCAGGTCGAAAACGTTTTTATGGGTGTAGCTGGTCTGTGTGAGGTAGCCACCAGTAGTGTGCATGATTCCCTTGGGCTTCCCAGTGGTCCCCGAGGTATAGAGAATAAATAGCGGATGTTCGGCACTAAAACCCAAGGCTTCATGCTGGTCGGAGACCACCCCCATCTCTTCATGCCACCAAAGATCGGTGGCATGGTTCCAGGCCACCTCGCTCTTGGTTCGCTGCACAACTAATACGTTTGTCACGCTCGGGCAATTTTGATTTGCAAGTGCTTCATCAACCGCGGGCTTGAGCGCACTCGCTTTCCCCTTGCGAAAACCTCCATCGGCGGTGATCACGATTTTCGCCTCGGCGTCTTGAATTCTTGCGGCCAGTGAGTCGGCCGAGAAGCCACCAAATACAACTGAGTGCACGGCCCCGACTCGGGCCACCGCTTGCATCGCAATTATGGCCTCGGGAATCATCGGCATGTAAATTGCCACTCGATCGCCAGGTTTGATGCCGAGTTTCAAAAGCAGATTCGCAGCCTTTTTGACTTCATTTAGTAGGTCACGATAAGTAAGGACTTGAGTGTCACCAGGCTCACCCTCAAAAAACAAAGCGACCCTTTTGCCAAAACCTGCTTCAACATGGCGGTCGAGGCAGTTATAGCTGATGTTTAGTTCTCCATCTTCGAACCATTTGGCGAAGGGCGGATTAGACCAATCTAATACTTTGGTAAAAGGCTTGTGCCAGTGGAGCTGATTCGCCTGGTCGGCCCAGAAGCCAAGTCGGTCTGCATTGGCTGCTGCGTAAAGCTCGGGCCTTGCTATAGCCGTTTTTGCAAAAGCCGAAGTGGGTGGAAAGCTTCGGGTTTCATTCGCTAGATTCTCGAACTCTTTTTCTTGGGACAACTTTGCCCTCTCACTTGGTTTACTTGCCAGCAGCGGACTCAAGAAGATTCTCAAATAGCGCTGAGTGTGATTGCGAGTCTAGAGACTCGGCCAATGAGTTTGCGAATTATTAAATAAATTATTGGAATTTGCTGAAAATAGCCAAATGGGGGACACGCAGCGACTGAAACCGCCTAGACTTTCTCAAGCTAACTTCGGTTAGTTTGCGGTGCTAAGCGTCCCCCCATGCTGGCACCGCTGGCGGCAGGTTTCCCCAAACCTGCCGCCCCTTTTTTGTTTTCCACAGATATTGTTTTTGGCAATTATTTTTGCTCGAAATCTCGCAACATAGCTCAATGAGCGAAAAAGACCTGATACCCCAAGCCCTGAAAAGGCTCTTGGAGCTGCCCGGTGTCACGGACATCTTGGTTGATGGAGCCAAGAACTGTTTGGTGGATGTCGGCCGGGGCCTAGAGCAAGCACCAAACCCTTATGAGTCCGAGCAAGACCTGGTCAGCGCTATCCGACAACTGGCCTTTGACGCCGGAGCTCGCCTTGATTTAGCGAAGCCTGCGGCTGACTTTATGATCGGCAGGGTCCGTTTTCATGCGATACTGCCATTCGGCATTGCGGCCACAACTCTGGTGAGCATCAGAGTCCACCCGGTAAACCAGATCTCACTAAGCGAGCTAGCAGCCACCGGCTTTATTGATCTATCGCAGCGCAATATTCTCGAACAAGCTCTCGTGAATCGATCCAACCTCATAATCAGTGGGCCGACTTCGGCGGGCAAGACCACGCTGCTCGCCGCTTTAATTGCAGAGCTTCGAGAGCGAGTGATTTGCATTGAGCAAATGCCCGAGCTTCAGATTCGTTGGCCTGCGATTCGCATTTTTGAGCGCGAGGCCAATCAAGACGGCTTGGGGGAAATCTCCATGCAGCAACTTTTGACCCACTCTCTGAGAATGCGTCCGGATCGCATTGTTGTGGGCGAAGTCCGGGGCGCAGAGCTTGGGCAGATGCTTCAGGCCATGAATAATGGCCACAGTGGCACCATGGCTACCCTTCACGCTAGGAGTCTTCACGAAGTGCCCAATCGACTCATCTCCCTAGGCATGCTCGCGGGACTCAGTCAAAAGCTCGTTAGCAATCTAGCTGGAACCTCAATCGATCTAGTGATCCAAGTTGGCATCGTGAACCGATCGCGCAAGGTGGTCGCGATTGGAAAACTCAGTAATTTCAATAGAAATCTCGAGATAGAGCCGCTAAACCTGATGGCCGCGGCATGAGCGCTCTAATGGAGATTTCAGCGCTACTGTCTGCCGGACTATCCAGCAAGTCGGCGCTCGCAAATCGCTTTGAACAGCTGAGCCTTGAGCAGCAGGAGCTAATAAAAAAAGGTCAACAATTTGGAGCACCATTAGGCCCGGCACTAAAAATACTTGAGCAATTTGATAATGCCAAAGCAGACTTCGAAGCCGAGGTGGAAAGCAGCCAGGCGGTACCCAAGGCAACTAGAACGCTTTTATTATGGCTCCCCGCATTTGCTTTAGCACTAGGTCAGCTTGTCGGGCTAGATCCATTGGCGAGTTTGGGCAGCGGTTTTGGCATCGCATCTTTCGCAATTTCTGGTGGCTTAATCTTTTTGGGAGCTCGCTGGAGCAAAAAGATGCTCGCCAGCACTCAAGGGTCTTTTTTGAAACCAGCTAATGACCTACTGGCGTTTCAGCTGGCAATCGCATCAGGGGTTGGGCTTTTTGAAGCCAAAAGATTGGCTCTTGAGTCAGGGGTGGGCGAGCAGGGCATCCAAGAACTTGTTTCACTTGCAATGGAAACCGGGGTCGGTCTGAGTTTGTTGATTGAGGCCCGCATCAAGGGCCTGATTCTTTCGGGTCGCACTCAAGCACTGGTCAGCGCGAGAGCTCTCTCAGTTCGCCTATTGATTCCCCTCGGGCTGACCGTATTGCCCGCCTTTTTGATTCTCACAACAATCCCGATGCTGATTGGCATCGCCAACTAAAAAGAAGGAGACAAAATGACCATCCTTAAATCCGACAAAGGCGCAATAACTGCCGAATATGCCATCGCCACGATGGCGGCGGTTGCGTTCGCAGGCCTTTTGGTGATCGTGCTCAGAAGCGATGAGGTGCGCCAAATGCTGTTTCAGCTGGTTGCAAATGCGCTTGGTCTCGAATAACAACGACGGAGGTGCCGTGACGGCTGAGTTCATGATGCTTATGCCAGTTCTGGTTCTGGGCCTATCTCTAACTCTGGGTGCCGTGAGCTTGGGGTTCGAGCGCCTAGAACTGCAGGCCGTGAGCTGGTCTATGGCCAGAGCGGACGCCCTCGGGTTGGAGCTTCCCGAGCTCGAGGGCGTCACTATCAACATTGAGCGCATCGAACGGATTAGCTGTGTTCACCTATCAAAATCCAATCCACTTCCGATTCACGCCAAGTCATGCCAATTGATTCTCGGTTATTAGAAAAGGGCTCCGCTTCAGCGCTTGTGATTAGCTTGATAGCGGCCCTGTCCAGCCTATTTTTAACTTTGAGTTTGGGCTTTGAAATAACCCTTGGGAAGATTATGGTGCAGCAGGCAGCTGACGCTGCTGCGGTCGCAGTCGCGGACACGCTGGTGGGGAACATAAGTGGGCTTCCATGCGAAAATGCGGTGCAAATATCCCAAACCAACCGCGCGACAGTGATTTCATGTCGTATTGTCGGATTCGGCGCCACGCTCGAGGTTGAGAAAAACATTGGAATGTGGCGCCTTTCAGCAATTGCTGAGGCGGCCGTGCTTGACTCGGTTCAATAGGTGTATAAAAGGAGTGTCTGTGTCAAAGAAATTGGTAATCGTGGAGTCGCCGGCAAAGGCGAAGACCATTGCCAAGTACTTGGGCAAAGACTTTGAGGTATTGGCCTCGGTTGGACACATTCGGGATCTTGCGGACCCCAAAGAGATTCCCGCTGAGAAAAAAAAGGGCTCTCTCGCAAAATTCTCGATCGATATTGAAAACGACTTCCAGCCCTATTATGTAATTTCGGCGGGCAAGTCAAAAACCGTAAACGAACTCAAGTCGGCTCTCAAGGGCTGCGATGAGCTCTATCTGGCTACCGATGAGGACCGCGAGGGCGAGGCAATTGCTTGGCATCTTCTGGAGGTCTTAAAGCCCAAGGTCCCGGTTAAGCGGATGGTTTTTAATGAGATCACCAAGGATGCAATTCAAGCGGCGGTAGATAACACCCGCGTTTTGGATGAGGATTTAGTGCAAGCACAGGAAACTCGGCGCGTGGTCGACCGATTAGTCGGCTATGAAATTTCCCCAGTTTTATGGCGCAAAATCAACCGAGGTCTATCCGCTGGTCGAGTTCAATCTCCCGCAATGAGAATGGTTGTCCAGCGCGAACGCGAGCGAATGGCTCATGTTAGCGCCGGCTACTCCTCGGTCACCGCCGAGCTCAAAGAAGCGGGAATCGATTTCGAGGCGAAGCTGCAGTCGATTGACTCCAAGCGATTGGCTACTGGTAAAAGCTTTGATGCCGATGGCAAGCTAAACGCGGATGCTTTAGTCTTACCGCTTGAAAGGGCAGAATCCTTGGCCTCGGCCCTGAAGGGTGCAGAACTTAAAATCACTTCTGTCGAAGCAAAGCCGTCAAGCCGCAAGCCCTATGCACCGTTCACGACTTCAACCCTTCAGCAAGAGGCTTCAAGGAAACTCGGCATGAGCGCGAAGCAGGCGATGGACACCGCCCAGCAGCTCTATCAAGAGGGTTACATCACCTACATGCGAACCGATTCACCAAATCTTTCTCAGCAGGCCATGAACGCGGCGCGATCGGCCGCTAGTGAACTTTTTGGAGCAGATTCGGTATCTGCGACTCCGAGGCTTTACGGGGCCAAATCTAAAAACGCTCAAGAGGCTCACGAGGCTGTCAGGCCATCGGGCGACTCTTTCAAGCACCCGAGCGAGTTGGCAAAACTCGTGCACGCCAGATCGCTTGCTCTTTACGAATTGATTTGGCGAAGGACCGTGGCTTCTCAGATGGCCGATGCCAAACTATCCACCACAACCGTGAAGTTTGCAACCAAGATCGAGAATCAGGACCTAGAACTCTCTAGCTCTGGAACTACAGTCTTGTTCAAGGGTTTTCTCGCCGTGTATGACGAAACTCGAGAGGAAGATAACTCCTCAGAATCCGCCAAGCTTCCGATTCTTTCTGAGGGGCAGTCGGTAGCTTGCGCCAATGCGCTAGCTAAGGACCACAAGACTCAGCCACCCGCTAGGTACACCGAGGCATCCTTAGTAAAAGCCTTAGAAGAACAGGGGATTGGCAGGCCCTCAACCTATGCCGCAATTATCTCCACTATTTTGAATAAGGGCTATGTTCGAAAGCAGGGCAGCGCGCTGGTTCCAGAGTGGATTGCCTTTACGGTTACCAGGTTTTTGGAAGACAACTTTGGAGATCTGGTTGATTACGCTTTTACGGCCAAGATGGAGAACGACCTAGACCAGATTGCCCTTGGCAAGCTGGATCGCTCGAAGTGGCTGACCGATTTCTACTTTGGTGACGAGGGGCTAAAGCTAACCGTGGAGAGCCTGGGGGAGTCTGACCCAAGGCTAATAAACTCTTTCGAACTCGGTGATGGAATCTTGTTGAGAACCGGCAAGTACGGACCTTACATAGAGGTAATCGAGAACGAAGAGCGTCGAATCGTAAACATCCCTGAAGGACTCACTCCGGATGAGCTCACTCACGAAAAAGCGGTTGAGCTAATCAATGCGCCACCGGTTGAAAATAGAATCTTGGGTCAAGACCCAGAAAGCGGCTTGGACATTATCGTCAAAGACGGTCGCTACGGCCCTTTTGTTACTTTGGTTGATGAGGGAAACCCTAAGCCTAAAACCGCATCTTTATTCAAGAGCATGGCTCCTGCTACCGTTAGCTATGAGGATGCCGTGATGCTAATGTCACTGCCGCGCGAAATTGGCATTGACCCAGAATCCCAATCTGTAATCACCGCGCAGAACGGGAAGTATGGTCCCTATCTCAAACGCGGTGCCGACTCTAGGTCGCTAACCACTGAAGAACAAATATTTGCGCTAACCCTAGAAGAAGCAATTGAAATCTACAAGCAACCCAAATACGGCGCTCGCAGAACAGCGGCAACTCCGCTTAGGGAATTCGGTGAGGACCCTGCCTCCAAGCTAAATGTTGTGGCTAAGGGTGGTCAGTTTGGAGACTATGTCACCGACGGCGTTATCAATGCCACGGTGCCAAAAGATGAGGCCCTTGATGAGCTTTCCAACGACCGCGCCTTTGAGCTTTTAGCCATCAGGCGTGAAAAGCTCGGAGTCGAACCGGGTGAAGCGCCAAAGACTTCGAAGACCTCGAGGGCTAAGCCGAAGACGGTCAAACCGAAAGCTAAGCCCAAGGCAAAGAAAAAGGCTTAGCCGTGTTTATTACCTTCGAGGGCATAGACGGGGTTGGCAAATCCACCCAGCTAGAACTATTGGAAACTTGGCTGAGGGATCTCGGTCACGATGTGGTTAGAACTCTTGAACCCGGTGGGACCGAGCTTGGCAAGGAAATTAGGCACCTTTTGCTTCATCGAAAAGGTGATGTTTCTCCACGGGCCGAGGCTCTTTTATACGCGGCAGACCGAGCTCATCATGTTGCCACCAAGATCAAGCCGAGTTTGGCTCAGGGTAAGACCGTGCTTTCTGATCGCTACTTCGACTCTTCGGTGGCCTATCAGGGCGCCGCAAGAGATCTTCAGGTTGATGAGGTGAGAGACATTTCGCTTTGGGCAGTGGATAACCTAATACCCGACCTCACGATCTTGCTAGATCTGTCCGCCGATCAGGCGATCTTGCGCAGAAACAAAAAGGGCACAGCGCCGGATCGTCTGGAGCGCGAGGAGGTGGCCTTTTTTGAGAGAGCTCGGGACGAGTACCTGCGCCGCGCCAAAGAGCCCAGATTTTTAGTCATCGATGCGAATTTGGCAGTTAATGAAATCCAAAAGCTGATTCGAACAAGGGTCAGTCAGCTGAGTGACTCGGGTTCTAGTTGAGCCATCCGGTTTGGGATGAACTGCTCGGTCAGCCGGAGGCAATCGAGCAGTTGCAGCGTGCAATAGGAACCAAGCAAACTGGATTGCAGCACGCTTGGCTTTTCACTGGTCCTGCAGGCTCTGGAAGAAGTAACCTCGCCAGATCTTTTGCAGCGGCGATTGAGTGCGAGCAAGACGGCTGTGGGTCTTGCCAGCAGTGTCGCTTGGCTATGGCGGATGCTCATCCCGATATCACTATTTTGAAAACTGACCGAGTGGTTATCAATATCGATGAAGTGAGAAATGTTGTTTCTCGAGCCTCGCTTGCGACCTCGATAGGTAAGTACCGAATCATCATCATTGAAGATGCTGATCGAATGGCCGAGCGCACCTCAAACGTTTTACTAAAAGTCTTAGAAGAGCCAGAGGCGAACACTATTTGGATTCTTTGCGCCCCATCGGTGTCTGACCTTTTGCCGACCATTCGATCTAGAACTAGAAACCTAAACCTTAGGCTTCCCTCGGTGGCTGAGGTGACCGCTTTGATTATGCAGCGCGATGGTGTTGAAGAGCCGCTCGCCAGAAGGGCCGCTTTGCAGGCTCAGAACCACGTGGGCATGGCAAGACGGCTCGCAAGCTCATCAGAGGCTAGAGCGAGAAGACAGGAGACTCTGAGGGTAACTTTGTCAATTGGCAATTTATCCCAAGCCATGCTCGCGGCGGAGAAGCTTTTGGGGGTGGCCAAGCGCGATGCCGAGGCGGTGGCTCATGAGCGCGATGATAAAGAGCGCTTGGCTCTGATGCGAGCATATGGTTTGGAAGAATCCGAGAAGGTTCCACCGAACCTCAGAGCTCAGTTTAAAGAACTCGAAGAGAATCAAAAACGTCGCCAGACGCGCGCTCTGAGGGACGGAATCGATCGAATCTTTACCGATTTAGAATCTCTATATCGAGACATCATGGCCATTCAGCTTGGTGGCGAGCAGGAGCTGGTCAATCAAGAGGTGCAGCAGGAAATAATCGACATAGCGCAGGGAACCAAGGCCAAGGATACGATTGAGATTCTGGATGCCATAACAAAGTCAAGGGCTCGTTTGGCTTCAAATGTTAGGGATTTGTTGGTCTTAGAGTCGCTGTGCGTGCAAATGATTTTTAGGGGAAAAATTGCGAATTAGAGGGCTCATTGTTCTATCGGTGCTGCTACTCGCCGGCTGTGCCCCAGTTGTTTCAGGGAGTTCAATTACTCAGGTGGAAGAAGGCTTGCCCATCTTGGATCAGGTTATTAACTGGAGTGATTGCGAGGCCGGTTTTGAGTGCGCAGTTATTGCTGCTCCGCTTGATTGGGTAGCCGAGACTGGCAAGTTTGTCGAAATAGCTCTCACTAGAAAAGCAGCAGCAAAGGACCTGCCGCCGCTTTTGGTGAATCCGGGAGGCCCGGGGGTCAGTGGCGTGAAGTGGCTCCAAGAGGGCTATGAATCAATTGGCACTTCATCACTTAGGTCCAAGTTTCAGCTTTTGGGTTTTGACCCTCGTGGCACCGGTGGCTCAAGCCCGGTCGAGTGCCTTGATGTTGATCTCAAAGATCAGGTTTACTACAGTCAATCGGAATTTGCCTACGGTTCAGATGCAGATTTGAACTGGTCAAAAAAGCTACTGACAGAATTTGCTCAAAGTTGCCAAGAGGTCGGTTTTGATACCGGTTATTTCACCACCCAGCAGGCAGCCAGGGACCTCGAACTAATCAGAGTCCTAATGGGCATGGAGCAGCTTGATTACCTGGGCTACAGCTATGGCACTGAACTGGGTGCGGTCTACGCGGCGCTATTTCCTGACCGAGTAGGGCGCATGGTCTTAGATGGCGCAATTGATCCCACCACCTCGGAGGGCAAAAGCCTGATTGGTCAGATAGCTGGTTTTGATAGTGCTCTCAGGGGCTACCTAGCAGATTGCTTGACTCAGCAGGGATGTCCTTTTTCTGGAACCGTCGACCAGGGGATTGCCAAAATAGGAAGCTTCCTAACAGACCGGGAGTCTTTTACCTTGCCAACTCAGATTGATCGTGAACTCGGAATTGGCCCTGCAATATCGGGCATTATCGCGGCCTTATATTCCCAAGAATCCTGGCCGTTTTTATCCCAAGCTTTCACTGAGGCCTTTGGTGGCGATGGCACCACGATGTTGTTATTGGCCGATTTCTATAACGATAGAAATATCACTGGCGGCTATCTTTCGAATGTGAATGAAGCGAATCTTGCGATATCTTGCGCCGATAGTCGAATCACTGAGGATCAAGTCGCTGAGCTGGAGCCTCAAATCGAGCAGGCCTCTAAAGTTTTTGGCAAGTACTTCTCGGCCCCCCACATCGCCTGCGAGAGTTGGCCAGATGGGATTGGTAAGCAAGAGCTTGATTTCGGTATCCCATTAGCTAATGCGCCACTTGTGGTTGGGACAACGGGTGACCCCGCTACCCCTTATTCCCAAGCGGTGGCTTTAGCAAAGCTCTTGGATGGAGCAACGCTTTTGACTTTTGTGGGCGAAGGTCACACCGCCTATGGTGGCAATGAGTGCGTTGATCCACTGGTCGACGCATACTTTGATGGCCAGGTTTATAGCCAAGAGGAACTTATCTGCGGCTAGGGCAATAGAGCTTTAACCGCCGGAGAATTTAGAAGTAAAGACCCAAAAGGATTGTTGAGAATATGGCGATAAAAATCGCAGGAGTAACAAACTTTACGACTTCAAGCCACGGCCGAAAAGAGATAATTCGGCTTCTAAGTGCGGTTTTTCCGGGAAGAGCTTTTAGGTCATCAATATCCGCCTGGGCTTGGGAGGCGGCGGAATATTCAGCAAGTGCGCCTAGAATTCCAGAAGCCAACAAAATCAAAGCAAAGGCAGCTTTTAGATAATCGCTGTAATTGGAAATTTCTGGGGTGGCAAAGGCTGCAAAGGCTAAAAGCGCGGTTGGGGCCAGCTGGGCCAGAATTACGTGCAGTCGGTTTTTATTGAAGTCTTGGATTAGTTCTTGTTCGGTCATTGTTATCCCTTTTTCGAAAGTCTTATTCAAGGTTAGGCAGTTGCGGTTGAAAAACAACGCTCTACAGGAGAATTTATCCAAGCGATTCCGCAAACTCTTATCCGGAGCCAGCGACGGGGTTCCGCCTTGGCTCAAGGTCGTTGAGGAAGGCGATAAACCTGGTCTTTACCTCCCAACCGATGCGCCTTGGATAGTCCACGGAGACTTTGCAACCTTAGTCGGGGGAGTCAGAGCCCTTTTGATGCAGGCACTTCACCCCGGCTCACTAACCGGCG
>JBDNID010000099.1:0-3957 GCA_041688475.1 Aquiluna sp. | reverse complement strand
GAGCATGAGGGTGTTTTATATTTTGATGACTCAAAAGCCACGAATGCGCACGCTGCCGCGGCTTCTTTGGGTTCATTCGAAAGCGTGGTTTGGATAGTTGGTGGCCTTCTCAAGGGCGTCGATCTACAGCCCTTACTAATGAAGTTCGGACCAAAGATTCGAGGTGCCGTAATCATCGGTGCGGATACTCAGCTAATTGGGGCACTATTTGAAAAGCACCTGCCGCTCACCCCGGTGCGCGTGGTGAGCGGGCAAGACGTGATGCAGGATGCGGTGCTTTTTGCTAGCCAGCTCGCGTCTCCAGGGGACGTTGTGCTCTTAGCTCCTGCTGCAGCAAGCATGGATCAGTTCAAGGACTATTCGGAACGCGGCCTTAGCTATCAAGCTGCAGTGAGCAAGTTGGTCGCGGAGAAATGAGTCGAATAACTTTCGCAAAGGTCGCTAGGCCGCGTTTCAAGGCTCAGTCCCCGCAGTTCTTTTTATTATTGAGCCTCACCGCTATTACCGTGTTTATCGGTCTCGCGATGGTCGCCAGCGCCTCCTCGGTCGACGCTTTTAAGGAAACCAACAATGCGGCCTCGACTTTTTTCAGCCAGAGCCGGTTTGCGCTCATGGGTCTGGTAGGACTGATAATGGCCTCCAATCTGCCGATGAATTTTTACCGAAGGATTGGGCTTCCCTTTCTCATTGCCATGATTGGCTTGCAACTGGCCACGGTGCTTTTTGGCAAAGAAATTAATGGAAATCGAAATTGGATTGATCTTGGTTTTGCCACACTCCAGCCCTCAGAGTTTCTCAAATTGGCGCTTATAATTGGCTTCGCGCATCAACTGGCCCAGCTGAGCGATGATCCAGAATCCAATAAGCGAATTTGGCTGAGAATTTTCGGATACTCGGGGGTTGCGCTGGGGTTAGTTGTGGTGGTGGGTAGAGATCTGGGCACCGGGGTAGTCATGGCAGTTATGCTCATGGGGCTTTGGTTATTCGCCGGAATGCGATGGTCGAGTTGGCTGTCTATAGCGGGGGTCGGCAGCTTATTGGCTGCAGTATTAGTAATGAGCTCAGCCTCGAGGAGAATTAGGTTCGAGGCCTGGTTGAATCCGGATGCGGCCGATCCAATGGGGGTCATGTGGCAATACCAACATGGCACCTGGGCGCTTGCCGCCGGGGGTTTATTTGGCACCGGCATTGGTCGCTCAAAGTTGAAGTGGAGCTGGATTCCCGAGGTCGAGAACGACTTTATATTCGCGGTGATTGGCGAGGAGCTAGGGCTCATCGGTGGGATGCTAGTCATCTGCCTGTTTTTGGCTCTAGGGCTTACTATGTTTGCTATTGCGAGACACCAAAACAGTGCCTTCAACCGAAATTTGGTTGTCGGTGTAATGCTCTGGGTTGTCATGCAGGCTTTTATTAACATTGCGGTCGTGCTCGGGTTATTGCCGGTTTTGGGCGTCCCGCTTCCGCTTATTTCGGCTGGAGGATCTTCTATGATCGCGACCCTTTGCGCAATCGGAGTGGTGTTGGCTGTGGAACGTGACCGGACAACCCACCCGGGCCGTCGTTCAAAATGACCAGGTTTTTATTAGCCGGAGGTGGGACCGCGGGTCACGTAAACCCGATGCTGGCGCTCGCACAGAATCTGAGAGAGCAAGGGCATTATGTGATCGCGTTGGGAACCAAAGAGGGCTTGGAAGCCCGGCTTGTACCCGAGCGGGGCTTTGAACTTTTTTATGTATCCCGATTACCATTTCCTAGAAGATTTAGCGTCAAGGCCTCGGCATTTCCATGGCGGTTTCTCAGGGCGGTTCTAGCTGTTGACAAAATAGTTAAAACGCAGAAAATCGACGCTGTTGTCGGATTCGGTGGTTACGCTTCGGCGCCAGCGTACGTGTCAGCTTTTTTGAAAAGAAAACCTTTGATTATCCACGAAGCCAACGCGATTGCGGGTTTCGCCAATCGCCTGGGCGCTAAATTCACAAAGCACGTAGCGGTAGCGTTTAAAAACTCTAATTTGCGAAATTCTCGCTTGACTGGGATGCCGATACGTCAGGAAATTATCGACTCTGTGCATTCTTACGATAAAGGCCAGGCCAGGATTGAACTTGGCCTGGATCCAATGATGCCAACCCTATTGGTAACCGGAGGTTCGCTCGGAGCCAAGAGAATAAATGAGACGGTTGCCCACAGTCTCGAGCGTCTGATTGCCGCAGGGATACAGGTGCTGCACATCGTGGGGGAGCGAGCCAACCTCGGCGAATATAGCGAAGCGGGTTACACCAGGATTGCTTACTGCTCAAGAATGGACGCGGCAATAGCGGCTGCAGATTTCGCGGTATCGCGGGCCGGCGCCTCAACCGTTTCCGAGTTTTCGGCCGCCGGGTTGCCAGCGGTTTATATCCCTTATCCGGTTGGCAATGGAGAGCAGCGGCTAAACGCCCAAACTGTGGTGGCGGCCGGTGGGGGATTGCTCTGCCTAGATAAAGACTTCACACCCGAATTTGTGCTGAGTGAGCTAATTCCATTGATTTCCCACGCAAAGACTCTAAATAAGATGCAGGCCGCTGCCATGTCGGTTGGAATTCCCGACGCCACGCTAAGACTCAGCGAGTTAGTGCTCGAGGCAGTGGATACTTATAGTCGTGATTAAACCAGATTATTCAAAGCCAATACCCGCCGACTTAGGCAAGCTGCATTTTGTGGGAATTGGGGGTTCGGGCATGTCCGGGATAGCTCGATTGTGTTTGGGCATGGGTTATCAGGTTGCCGGTTCGGATCTCAGAGACACCGAAAACGTTGCCATGCTCCGGGGCCTTGGAGCACTGGTTTTTATCGGCCATGACTCCGATAATTTGCAAGACGCGGACACGGTTGTGGTGACCAGCGCCCTTTGGCCAACCAACCCAGAATTACTCTTAGCTCAAGACCGCGGCCTCACGGTGCTCCATCGCTCGGCGCTGCTGGCCCATTTGGCTTCAAAGGGCAAGCTGATATCGGTCGCAGGGGCGCACGGCAAGACCACTTCGACGGGCATGGTAGTTACCGGTCTTATAAATCTCGGTCAAGACCCCAGTTTTGTGAATGGTGGGGTAATCGAGAATTACGGGGCTTCGGCTCGCTTTGGCAAAGGTGAGCACTTTGTCATAGAGGCCGATGAGTCCGATAGTTCTTTTTTGCACTATGACACCAAGGTCGCGTTGATAACAAACATTGACCCCGATCATTTAGACCACTTCGGCTCCTTAGAGGCATTTGAGGCCGAATTTGCCAAATTTGCGAACGCCGCAAGTGAATTGGTCGTCATCTCATCGGATGATCCGGGCGCAAAACGAGTTGCCAAATTACTCAAGCACCGAAAAGTGCTCAGGTATGGCGAGGCGCAAGGTGCTGACATTCGCCTCACAAAAATCGATGCGACTGGACCCAGGGTTAGTTTTGTTCTTGAGTACCTTGGCGAGTCCCAATCGTCTTCGCTCGAAATCCCCGGACACCATAACGCCTTGAATGCCGCGGGTGCGATCGCCATTTTGGTCGGCCTCGGGTTTGAGTTTCGAGCTAGCGTGGAAGCGGTTAGCAAGTTCTCTGGCACTCAACGGCGTTTTGAATTGCATGCCACTAGGCGTGAAGTCTCGGTTTACGATGACTTCGCTCACCATCCGGCAGAGGTCAGGGCTGCCCTTTTGGCAGCTCGCGCTTCGGTGGGCAAAGGGCGCCTAATCACGGTTTTCCAGCCTCACCTATACAGTCGGACAAGAATATTTTCTCAAGAATTCGCCGACGCTCTGGCTCTATCCGATGAGGTTGTGCTGCTTGATATTTATGCGGCCCGAGAGGATCCAGAACCCGGTGTCACCGGGGAATTAATTGCTAATAAATTTTCTAGGCCAAAAAATATGCATTACGTTCCCAGCTGGGATGGCGTTGCTCGGACAGCGGCCGAGATTGCCGGCCCTGGTGATT
>JBDNID010000098.1:0-1343 GCA_041688475.1 Aquiluna sp. | reverse complement strand
CTAGTCATAAGGGCATCAACGGCCCTCGGGTCATAACCCAGAACACCGACTGGGGTGGTTGGAAAATTCATGAGTAACCTCCTATTAGAAGACGATGTTAGTCAATAGGTAGGCCACAAAGACGGAAGGCAGCAAGGAATCTATTCGATCCATCATGCCGCCATGCCCGGGAAGAACATTGCCCATGTCCTTCACATCTAAATCTCTTTTAATCAGCGACTCGGAAAGATCTCCAGTTACCGAACTTATCAATAGCAAGGCTCCAAATATAAACCCGAACCAAATCGAAGCTCCAAGCAGCAAAGCGGTCATCGCCCCACCCACAAAAGCACCAAGAATTGAGGCCCCTAGACCCTCCCAGGTCTTTTTCGGGCTAATCACCGGGGATAACTTAGTTCTTCCAAAAAATCGCCCGAACAAGTAGCCAAAGGTGTCGATGAGCGCCACGGTGAAAACGGTGCCGAAAATCCAAACCACGCCCATCGGTTTATTAACAATTAAGGCTGCAAAGCTCAAAAGCAGCGGCACATAAATCACAATAAAGGCACTAGCGCCGAAATCTCTGAGGGTTTGCTTCACGCTCTGATCGGTTTTTGTGAAAAGTAAAAACAAAAACCTCCAGCTGACCATGAAAACCACTGAAGCCGCGACCGAGAGCCATTGGCCCTGGGTTGAAAAATAAAAGGCCGCCCATGGGATTCCAAAAGCCGCAATAGTTGCAGGGATCCTCGGAACAAACCAACCCGAGGTGCGCATGGCCGAGGCAAGTTCAAAAACAGCTATTGCGGAAGCAATCGAAACCATCAAAATTATCAATGGCGACCAAGTGAGGGTCAGCAGGAATACTCCACCCAGTGAAGACCCAACTGCAAGTCGAGTTCCAAGTTTTGCGGTCTTAGATTCTTCCAACTAAACCTCGAGAAGTTCGGCTTCTTTATTCTTCAGTGCCTCGTCGATGCGCTCGATGTGGGCCTTAGTGGTTACCTCTAGCTCCTTCTCACCTCGTTCTACTTCGTCTTCCCCAGCGCCGCCGTCTTTTTTCACACCCGCTAAATCTTCCATGCCTTTGCGGCGAATGTTTCGAATCGATACCCGACCGTGCTCAGCTTTGTCACGGGTTAGTTTCACATATTCTTTACGACGCTCCTCCGTAAGCTCAGGCAGGTTCACTCTGATGACGTTGCCGTCGGAGTTGGGCTGAGCGCCAAGGTTCGGCATAGCCATTAGCGCCTTCTCTATTGCACCAAGGGCACTTTTGTCATAGGGGTTGATCAAGATTGTTCTGGCCTCAGGCGTCGAGATCGCACCGAGCTGACCCAGCGGAGTCATAGTGCCGTAATAAT
>JBDNID010000097.1:0-1161 GCA_041688475.1 Aquiluna sp. | reverse complement strand
GCCGTGGGATACCAGCCGAACCTCGCGGACGAAATGGGCATCCTTCAGGAGCGCATCACATCAACCCGCGGTCACTCAATTACCTCACTTCAGGCAATCTATGTGCCTGCTGATGACTACACCGACCCGGCTCCTGCAACCACTTTTGCTCACTTGGATGCTACAACAGAGCTAAGTCGTGAGATTGCCGCTAAGGGTCTATATCCAGCGGTGGACCCACTGACTTCAACCTCTCGCATATTGAACCCTGCTTATATTGGCAAGGATCACTATGACACTGCGATTAGGGTCAAGGCCATCTTGCAGAAAAACAAGGAGCTCCAGGAAATCATCGCCATTTTGGGCGTTGAGGAGCTCTCTGAGGAAGACAAGATCACCGTCTCACGCGCGCGCAGGATTCAGCAGTTCTTATCGCAGAATACTTTTATGGCAACCAAGTTCACAGGTGTCGCGGGTTCAACCGTCACCCTAAAGGACACCGTAGAGGGCTTCACAATGATTGCAAATGGCGATTTGGACCACGGTCCAGAGCAGGCATTCTTTAACTGCGGTGGCATTGATGATGTTATGAAGGCCTATGACCGAATCCAAAAGGACTTGGCATAGTGGCGAATTTGATTCAGGTAAGCCTGGTTTCGCAAGATTCGCCGGTGTGGTCCGGGGAGGCCACAATGGTGGTTGCTAAGACAACAGAGGGTGAGATTGGTCTACTTGCCGGGCATGAGCCCTTTTTGGCAATTCTTACTGCTGGTGAAATCCGCATCACAACTGATTCCGGTGTGATAAGGGCCGAGACCAGCGAGGGCGGGTTTTTGTCAATGGAAAACAACATTGTTACCGTGGTGGTCAGGGACGCACACCTGGTTAAATAATTGCTGATACTGCTGCCGCCGTCTGAGACCAAGCGCCCAGGCGGCGCTGGTGTTTCCATGCAATTTCAAGCTGTTATTTGGGCCGCGCTAGATCCGGTGCGTGAACAGATAATTCGGGAACTTGAAAAGGTTTCTGAGAATGAATCTGTAGCGAAGAAAATTCTAAAACTTGGTAAGCGCAGTTCGAACGAAGCAAAAGCGAACTTAGAGCTTTTCACCTCTCCCACCATGCCTGCACTGAATAGGTATTCCGGAGTGCTTTACGAGGCATTGGGTTACGGCACTCTCT